>CAYJLD010000041.1:0-20119 GCA_964371195.1 uncultured Desulfovibrionaceae bacterium
AAAATTAGGCATAAAAAATGGGCTTAGATTTTTACATCTAAGCCCTTGAAATTTTAATGGTGCCGCGGGACAGAATTGAACTGCCGACACGAGGATTTTCAGTCCTCTGCTCTACCAACTGAGCTACCGCGGCGACAAAGAGGTTTTTACAGAAAGAGAAGCTTTTTAGCAAGCTTTTTTTTCAAAAATTATAACATACAGTTTTTATTTAATAAACAACACTGTAAGACATGACTTCTGGACGATGAAAATATAGCTCAACGCGTCTGTTAAGGCTTTTGTTAATATCGCTATCGTCTGGAGCAAATGGACGAGTGTCACCATAAGCTATACTTCTAAGTCTTGTGGGTTTGATACCTTGGTCAATTAAATAGCGCACCACGGCAGCAGCACGCGCGCCGGAAAGCTCCCATACAGAAGGGTAGGGCGCTGACAATTCATCAGCTGAGGCATGACCTCGCACCACCAAGTAAAGATTGTATTCAGCTAATATCGCTACAGCATCTTCCATAATTAATTTGGCAGTATCTGTAAGAGTAGCCGATCCTGCCTTAAACATTAGGCCAGAATGGACACGTAATTGTACTCCCACATCATCGGCACTTACACCTGAAGAGTCTTGTGGTACTGCATCTGCCATGAGCATTTGTTTTATTTTTTGAGCTATGGCATAGTGCGCTTTTTCTGTTTCAGAAATGCTTTGTGTTCTAGTATCAATCTTATCAGTATTTTGTATGAATGGATTATTAGTTACAGGTGAGGTTGCACCTGTTTCCATATTGCTTTCTCCGGCAAAATAGGCAGCAAGACCAGCCTTAGTTTCTGGTGGGGCCATATTTAGCACCCAAAGCAGTAAAAAAAACGCCATCATAGCCGTTACAAAGTCGGCATAGGCTACTTTCCAAGCACCACCCATATATTCTCCTCAAGTGTCAATACTATTATAAATACTACTTGCCTTTAAGCGCTTCTTCCATTTCAGAAAAAGTGGGCCTAAATGGATTTGGTATTGCCCGTCTACCATATTCCACTGCCATAAGCGGTGTAGAGCCACGAATAGCCGCTGCCACAGCTTCCTTGATGGCATTATAATAAAAATGCTCTTCATGGGCATGGTTTTCAAGCTTAGCACCCATAGGGCCAAAAACACCATAACAAAATAAAATACCAACAAATGTACCTACCAAGGCTGCTGCAATATAGTGCCCAAGTACCTCTGGTGGCTCATTAATTTTACTCATGGAGAGTACAACACCAAGTACGCAAGCAACAATTCCCATACCAGGCATGGACTCTGCCATATGTGTAACGGCATGGGCTGGAAGTAGTTCTTCTTCATGCATGGTGTGCATATCAATGGCCATGAGGCTATCGATATCTGATGGGTCACCAGTGGTTAAATAAACACGAAGTGTATCACCAATAAAGGTAACTGTTCTGGTTGAGCTTGAAATCGTAGGAAATTTATTGAAAATGGCGCTGGATTCTGGTTTTTCTACGTCACTTTCAATACTAATAACACCTTCGCGATGCATTTTAGAAAATAGTGCATAGAGTAGAGCTAGTGTTTCTAGATACTTATCCTTACTAGAACCTGGATCACCAAAAATATGTTTTAGGCTTTTTACAATGAGTTTCCATGTGTATTTTGTTTGAGAACCAAAAAAAGCCCCCATACAAGCGCCAAGAATAATAATATATTCAGCTGGTTGAAATAATATTAGGAAGTCGCCCTTAGCCATAGCATATCCAGAGACCACACTTCCCATTACAATGAGTAAACCAATAACTATATACATATTATTCCCAAAAAATTGTTTTTTAGCCTGCAATGTTTAAATATCGAAAAAAATAAAAAAATCTTTAGACTTGGGGTAAATTAAGTTATTTTTGTTAAGTCTTTCTTATTAACTAAAATATACATTAAACAAAGAGTTGCAATACTTGTGCTGTAAATTGTTCATTAACCCAAGTTTAGATATAGCGCAAGTTTAGATTTATCAAGATCTTGGACCATTTTTTGTGAATATTAAAATGATTTAAGTACATCCTTAGTAAGCTCTAACACATCATACTCATTAAGCTTCCCATCTTCAAAAATACTGCATGTAGTTGCATCAAATTGGCTTTGTGTTAAGCGGCGTAAAAAGGGGACAACCTCTAAAGGCTCTAGCATATCCTTAGGAAATTTTGCCAATGCCCAAGCTGCAAGACCACGGCAGGCTATGTCTACATCTTCTAAGCCACGAATAAGCCATGGTATTGCACGCATACAGAGTTCTGGACGCGCCATAACTAAACGCCCAACACTCCAAAAACAAGAACGGCGCAAAATATCATGATCACAAAAATTATCATCGCGTCCTGTATCCATAATATATGATAGCAATACAGGATGAAATTCCTTCGCCATACGCGTATTATGCACAAGTGTTTCGGCAAAGGCTTCTGGTATACCCCAGCCAATGTTACCAGATTCTTCATTCATTTGCCACATGAACCGCCGTATGAGATTGCGCGCATCTTCAGCTTTTTCTTCACTAAGCTTATTAATACAAATTCCAAGCGCTCTGGCTGCCTTATGGGTCATGGAGTCACCAAGCAAAAGAAATGAAAACAACGGCCCAGCGGCTTCACGTGGATTTAATTGAGCTATATCTTCAAGGCGTTCTTCCCAATTTTCAGCTTCTAGCCATTGGCGTAATATCTTTTTATAATTGCGTAAACGTCCCATACATGCTCCTTTTAATGGTATATTTGTAACTTATAGTGTTCTTTATAGTTTTTCAAGATTATTTTTCTTTACCTTTTAGGCCTGTGCATGTAATTATTTTGAAGCGAAATTTAATTTATGGGGAATTTGTAATGACAAAAGATTTTTTAGATGGCCTTAAGCCAACCTTACTTATGGGCCCTGGTCCTTCTTGTGTGTCAGATCCTGTTTATGCAGCTCTTGCAAAGCCAACTATTGGGCACCTAGATCCATACTTTGTAGAAATTATGGATGCAATCAAAGAGCAATTACGCCAAGTGTTTAATACACATAACAGCCTTACCATGCCCATGTCTGGTACAGGTTCTGCTGGTATGGAAACTTGCTTTGTAAACTTGATAGAAAAGGGTGATAAAGTCCTTGTGTTAACCAATGGTGTTTTTGGTAAGCGTATGCAAGATGTTGCAGCACGCTTAGGCGCTAATGTTGATGCTTTGGAAGTTACTTGGGGTGAGCCTGTATTACCTTCAGAAGTAGATATTAAGCTTAGTAGCGGTCAATATGATATAGTCGCTCTTGTACATGCTGAAACATCTACTGGTGTAGTATCTGACGCTGCGGCCATTGGTAAGATGGTACATAACCATGGTGCTTTATTCATTCTCGATTGTGTAACTAGCCTCGGTGGTATGCCAGTGGAACTTGATGCTTGGCATGTGGATGCAGCATATTCTGGTACACAAAAGTGCCTTTCTTGCCCTCCAGGGCTTGCACCCATTAGTTTTTCTGCCAGAGCAATGAAAAAACTTCAAGAGCGTAAAAGTAAGGTTCCTAATTGGTACTTAGACTTATCACTCATAGCTTCATATTGGGAAGGCACAACTCGCACCTATCATCACACTGCACCTATCAATATGGAATATGCTCTTTATGCAGCCCTAAAGCATGTTTTAGATGAAGGTTTAAGTAATGTGTATGCTCGTCACAGAGAAATGCATAAGTTGCTCGTGGATGGACTTGATAAGCTTGGTTTAGAAATGTTAGTAAAGCCTGAGTATCGCTTGCCTATGTTAAACTCAGTAAAAATTCCTCAAGGTGTTGATGAAGCAGCCATTCGTAGCCGCTTGTTAAAGGAATTTAATATTGAAATAGGTGCAGGATTAGGCCCACTAGCCGGTCAAATTTGGCGCATTGGTCTTATGGGTCATACAGCTTATAAACATAATGTTGAGCGAGTGCTAGAAGTTCTTGCTAAGGTATTAAAATAAAATATTAAATTAACAAATACCCTTAGGGCTTTTGTTATTAGCCTGAAAATCCCACTTTTAATTGAGTGGGATTTTTTTGTGAACGAAAACCTCCCGCTAGGCTGGTGGATTCTTACTTTGCAATATTTTTGTTTAGTATATTAAAAATACGAGCATAGTGGCGAGGAGTAAGATTATATATATTTTTTTGGTCCTAAGGGTAAGTAAAGCTCCCAAAAGTCCCGCAGCATAGAGTATGGTCCAATTAAATTGTGCAATGGTAGGCAAAAGCTGGTTTGAGCTTAAAATACTAAAAAGATAGTATAGTCCAAAAAATAGCACTAAATAAAGTAGCGCATATATCCAAATAGATTGGCTAAGGGATTTATAAATTACATATTTGGGATGTAAACCTATTTGTGGATTTTTGGTCCATTGCTCAACTTGATGAATATAAGCATTATTGTGTTTTCTTTGCCATAGTTCAATACCTCTAACACTATAGGCAAAGCCTAGGCATATTAATAAGGGCAAAGCAAATTGGCTTGGTGTTGGCCAAGCAAAAATTAAAATAAAAGGATATGCTAATAAAAAGGACAGGGTTGCGGAAGGAGGTATAATTGCCCCAAGGCGTAAAACATCTAACCAAAATAGCTCAAACACTATGCCAAGACTTAGGCTAAATTCTAAATTATCAGTAAAAAATCCTAAAAAAATAGCAGCCACGAGAGGGCGATCAAAAAAACCTATACTAATACTACATCGAGCAAGACTTGTAAGGACAAAAAAAAACATCCTATGGCTGCAAGAGACATTACATCATAATTCATGTAGACCTCGAGGTTTTTCAGTGGGTATAGCACGAAAATCTAATAAATATTTTTTATTTATATCTTCTAAAAAGTTATATTCATCCTCTGTTACGGCCACATGAGGTAGTAGTTGTTTTTTATTTGCTCCAAAGTGTAAATTGCCAATATTTATACGTGGGATTACAAGGTCAAAAGTTAAAATATGTTTTAAATCTGCACAGTTTTCAAGTACCACTAACGTTTTTTCATGAATATTATCTAATAAGCTAGGCAGCTGACCCAAGGTTATAAAGGAAACTATGATCTGCTTTGGTATGGCTAAGCTAACAATTTGCTGACGTAAATGATCTTTAGCAAGTTCATCGTTGGCAACTATTAAACGCTTGGCTTGCAAAAAGGGAAGCCATGCTTCAATAATTTGCCCATGAACTAGGCGATTATCTACACGAAATAACGGCATAATTATTTTCCTAACATGCTCGCAGCTGCCACAATACCATTTTTCCCTGCATCTTCGGCAATTTTTGAAAGTTCATGTAAAGGCTTGGTGCGCGAGGAAAAAACTTTTAAAATCATAGGAAGGTTTACGCCAGTAATGACTTCAACATTATACTTGGCAAGTAGTGCTAAACTAATATTGGTGGGAGTGCCACCAAACATATCGGTTAATACAATAACTCCAGCACCTTGATCTAGACGTGAAGCAGCATCTTCAAGACGGCTTACTGTATCACTAACTTCAAAAGCTGCATCAATGCTAATGGATGTACAATCCGTAAGTGACCCTAAGATAAACTCTGCTGTACGTAGCAGGGTGTCGGCATAATCACCATGGGCTACAATAATAATGCCTACTTGGGGTGAGTTATCATCTTGACTCATGTTTTACTCCTTATATAAAAATAAATTAACCTAGGCTTAGGTGCCTATGCTCCAGTGAAGTGGCATAGCCTGCCTGTTTTATAACTTTGCACATATGTTCTGCTGTTGCTACCGAGCGGTGCCTTCCACCAGTACAGCCAAGAGCAATGGTTAATCTGTAACGCCCTTCTCCTGCAATATGTTCAAGGGTTAGCAACATAAATTCAATAAATTTTTGTAAAAATTCTTGCTCTGATTTTTTTTCAAAAATATAGTCCACAATGGCAGCATCTTGCCCAGATAAAGGGCGTAAGGTTATGTCAAAATATGGATTTGGCAAGAAGCGTAAATCAAAAACAAAGTCCGCTTCCTTGGGAATACCATATTTAAACCCAAATGAAACTATATTTACTTTAAGAATGTGCAAAGTACGCCCAAGCTTACCCCAACGCTCTTGTAAGGCTCTGCGTAAATCATGAATGGAAAACTTGCTTGTATCAATAATCATATCTGCCATTTGCCTGAGAGGTGCAAGTAATTTTTTTTCTGATTCGATGGCTAACTCAAGGCCCATACCTTGTCTTTCAAAAGGGTGTGGACGCCTAGTTGTGGCATAGCGGCGCATAAGTTCACTTTCTTGCGACTCTAGAAAAATAATACAAGGTTCAATATTTTGAGCTAAAATATCTTGCATGGCTTTGCTCAAATCATCAGCAAGGCTTGTGCTGTGTAAACTTATGCCAATGGCAATACCATTGAAGTGGTGCATGGAATCATGTTTTATGAGACTAACCATTTGGTGCACTAAAGAAATTGGCAAACCGTCAATAGTGAAATAACCTAAGTCTTCAAATACTTGTAAGGCTGTGCTCTTGCCAGCACCAGAAATGCCTACAATAATAAAGGCTTTTAGTGTTATCTTTTCAGTTGACATAGTTCTCTCAAGTTAAAAAAGGGCATTTCAAAAATTATATAGAATTATTTGAAGTGCCCTTTGTATTTTTTATTGATACTTTTGTACCGTAACCTTGAACTTAAATTATTGGATCAATTAAACCATACTCTCCATTACTACGCCGATATACTACATTTATACGTTGATTTTCTGCACTTAGGAAAACAAGAAACTCACTGCCCACAGATTCAAGTTGTAAAACTGCTTCATCTAAGGTCATGGGTTTTGGCTCAAAGCGACGTGTACCTATATTACCATCGTCCACCTCACCAGCAAAATTATAAGTATATACTTGCACTTTGGCATCTCTAGCTTGCCTATACTGCTTTTTCTGCTTTGAAACATGTTTTTTGATTTGGGACTCTAGCTTATCAAGCACAAGATCAATGGAAGAATACATTTCTTCGGTTTGCTCAGTGGCAGTAAGTGCTAAACCCTCACCGCTAACACGCACATCACACTTGTGGCGGAACTTATCAAGGCTAAGATGCACTTGTACATCAAGACCAGCGGCCTTGCCAAAAAAACGTCCTAACTTTTCAAAGCGGCGACGTGCATATTTTTTTAAATGATCTGAAGGTTCAAAGTTCTTGAAAGTGAAGGAAATATTCATCTAGTTCTCCTTAGTTCAAGGTCAACACAAAATTGTGTGGACACCCACCATTGCCATGCTAAATGTTCTTGAAGCTTAAAAATGTTCCTTACGCTTGGAGGATGAGGCAATATCCATAGCTGTTCTGTATTTTGCTACGGTGCGTCTTGCAATATTGACCTTTAAATAATCCTTGAGCATTTCCCCAATGCGTTCATCGCTAAGAGGATTTTTTGGATCTTCCTCACTAATAAACTTTTTAATAAGAGCTTTGACGCTTTCAGATCCAACTTGACTTCCATCATCAAGCTCCAAAGCACTATTAAAAAAGAACTTTAGCTCAAATGTACCATGCGGTGTGGCCACATATTTATTTGTTGTTATGCGGCTAACTGTTGATTCATGCATGGCGATGTCATCAGCAATATCCTTTAAGATAAGTGGTGCAAGTTGACTTACACCTTGCTCAAAGAATGGGCGCTGATATTTAATAATACTCTCAACTACCTTATACAGAGTTCGCTGCCTTTGGTAAAGACTTTTAATGAGCCACGATGCTGCACGCATCTTTTCTGAACAATATTCTTTTTCATTGTCCGGTAAATGGGCCAAGTTATCATCTTGTAAAGTGCTCGAAAGTTGTAAATGCGGCAAGCCATCGTCGTTTAATATTATTACAAAGTCATCACCATAGCGATAAACAAAAACATCTGGGCTTACAAAGGTAGGTTCACCACTTCCAAATGATGCACCAGGTAATGGTTCAAGCGACTGAATTATATCTAAGTATTCTTTTAAGTCTTCAATTTCTAGTTGAAATTTGCGCATTATAGGCTTGTAGCGTTTGGCTTCAAGGTCTTCTAGGTGTTCTGTTACTAGGGCAACTAAAATTGGGTCTCGGTCATAACGCAAGTTGCGTAATTGAATCATAAGACATTCTGAAGGGCTACGCGCTGCTACTCCCACAGGGTCAAAAAACTGAACAGAATTTAATACTTCATTTACGGCATCTTCAGATGTATTACACATTTGAGCAATATCTTCTAGGCTTGCTTGTAAATATCCGGCAGAAGAAAGATTGCCAATGATGACTTCACCTATATCTTTTTGATTATCGGTTAGGGATGAGAGGCGAAGCTGCCAAAGTAAATGCCCTTCAAGAGAGGGTTTTTCAGCATAGCGAGCTTCAAAGGAGCTCAAATCATCGCTGGATTCGTATTCGCGCGGTTGTAAATTGCGTGGCGTACTTGCAAATTCTCCGAGGTAGTCTTCCCAGTCAGCTTCTTTGGCAAGTTCTTTATCATATACTTGCTCTTCAGAGCTATTGCTACGAACTTCGGAACTTTCAGTATCAAAGCTATCCTCAACGCCTTCCTCAAGAAATGGATTTTCCAAAAGCTCACGTTGAACAGTTTCAACCAGCTCTAAGCGAGAAAGTTGTAAAAGTTTAATGGCTTGCTGCAGCTGTGGTGTCATTACCAGCTGCTGTGCAAGTTTCATTTGTTGCCGAAGCTCCAATGCCATATATGCCCGATCCTTTTGTATTAGTGACCACAGGATAAATTTTAATAATGGTCCATACAAATATTGTGCCATAAGCAAGCAATGTATGCAATATATAATGATAGAATTTATGTTATTATGACAAGTTTAGCTTAAAAAATATTAAATTTTAGTGTATTATGATACAGTAAATTAAGCCTTATTTCATTATAATCTTGACATGCTTAGTTTGAAACTGTCATATATTATCTATGGTTTAATGTTTTATTTTAATGCGATGAATGTTAATTCCATGATATTACAAGGTTTTAGATTTAATTCTAGTCTTGTGGCTTTCTTAGCCTAAATTGGTAATGTTGAATATTGACTAGGAATGACTTTTGCATAAAGCATATTGATGTGGTATTTGTCGTCAACTTGACAGTTTTTTATGCCATATGGCTTAGCAAAAGTCATAAATTGAACTATAATATAGGAGAATTTATGAAAAAACTAGCTTTGTGCCTAATGCTGACCATATTAGTGAGCCTTAGTTTTAGTATTGCTATGGCGAAAAAAAATCCGGTTGATCAATTAACGGGTTCAGTGTGGATGGAGTCAAGCCAAGAGAATAAACAGGCTCTTATTTTTGGAGTAGATTGTGCTATTAGTATGGAATACATCACTGCAAAATATCAGGCAAAACAAGATGGTAAAAGTAAAGAACATCTTGACCTTGTAGACACATTGACGCCTTTTTCAAAAGGATGGATTTTAGCTTTTTCCAATGTCACGCGCCAAGAAATTATTGCAGAAGTTGACGATTGGTATGCCAATAATCAAGATAAACTAAATATGCCCGTGTTTAGTATTATTTGGCACGAAGTCATAGAACCTAAACTGAACGTATTACATGATTAGATTGTAGAAGAGGTGTAAGATGAAAAAACTTATGTTAGTTGGAGTATTAGTTTTAGCTTTGAGTAGCGGATGCACTAATATGTCAAGAACACAGCAGGCTGCTCTTAGCGGTGCTGCTCTTGGGACTATTGGGGGACTAGGTATTGCCGTTATCTCAGGCGGTAGTGCTGGTTGGGCTGCTGGCTTAGCAGGTGCAGGAGCAGGTGCTTTGGCAGGTGCTATAGTTGGTAGTGATCGTGATTGGTAACATGGTCGCTTACAAAAAAATCGCCAGAACTAGTACAACTTTCTGGCGATTTTTATGCCTTATTTAAAACTTGTCTACCTTAGGTCACACAAACGCCTCAAGGGGCTGTGTAATTAATAGATTTTATTTGAAAAATAAAATTTCTTGATAACTTGGTAAAGCCCATAAATCATCGGCTATGATTACTTCAAGCTCGTCAGCCCACTTACGTACTTCATTCATACAAGGTATTACATTTTTACAATAATGCTGAGCTTGAACTAATATATCGTTTTGTTTTTTGTCAGCGCTATCAATTTGTTTTTGCAATTTTAATACAGCTGTATGCATCTTTTGAGTATAGTCTGTCACTTTATCAAGTGTAGCTGTATCAAAAGTTTTATTTATGGATTTTAGTGATGCACAAGTGGATGCTAACTCTCCCTCATAGCGCATGGCAGCAGGATAAATAATGGTTTGAGCAATTCGTTTGGCTAATAAGGCCTCGGTGCGAATGCTTTTGCAATATTGCTCAAGATATATTTCCTGACGCGCTTTAAGCTCTGCTTTACTTAGGATGTTGTTTTTTTCGTATAAATCAATAATTTCAGGCCATGAAAGAGCAGTTAGAGCCTCAGGTGTGGTACGTAGATTTGGCAAGCCACGTCGTGCAGCTTCCTTATGCCAAATATCAGAATATCCATCACCATTAAATATAACTGCACTATGTTCTTCAACTACGTTTTGAATAAAGCTCTGTACAGCATCATTGAGCTTATCTTTTTTACCCTTACAGGCTTTTTCTAAATAATCAGCAGCATATCTTAAGGAATCAGCCATCATGGCATTAAGTGCAGTCAAAGGACCTGCCGCAGACATGCTTGAACCAACAGCTCGAAATTCAAAACGATTACCAGTAAATGCCACCGGACTTGTGCGGTTACGGTCTCCAGGGTCAGCTGAGAATGCTGGTAGGGTGTCAACTCCCACATGCATCATACGACTAGCTTTAGCTCCTTTGATATATCCAACTCTGAATTGTTCAAATACATCAGAGAGTTGATCACCTAAGAATATGGACATAATGGCTGGGGGGGCCTCATGTGCACCAAGGCGGTGGTCGTTGGAAGCGGTTGCCACAACGGCGCGAAGTAAGGCTCCGTATTTATGTACAGCGCGTATCATGCAGGCGCAAAATACCATAAATTGAGCATTTTCATGTGGAGTGTCACCTGGATCAAATAAAGATCCAAGTTCAGCATTGCCAATGGAGTAATTTAAATGTTTACCAGAACCATTAATGCCACTAAAGGGTTTTTCATGGAGCAGGCATTTTAGGCCATAACGTTTGGCAGTTTTACGAAGCATAGTCATGATAATATGATTATGGTCCACAGCTAGGTTACCTTCTTCAAAGCGTGGAGCTATTTCATATTGACTAGGTGCTGCTTCATTATGTCTAGTCATAACTGGAACGCCAAGTTTATATAATTCGCGCTCAACTTCCATCATAAAGGATAGCACACGTTGGGGAATAACACCAAAGTATTGATCACTAAATTCTTGCCCCTTAGCTGGGCGTGCCCCAAATAATGTGCGTGCTGCAATATGTATATCTTGACGCGCAAAATTAAAGTTAGCGTCAATTAAAAAATACTCCTGCTCAAGGCCTGCATAGCTGATAATAGGTAAATGTGAATGAATTCCAAAAAGAGCTAAAAGGCGTTTAGCTTCACGGTTAATGCTTTGATTTGAGCGCAAAAGTGGTGTTTTTTTATCAAGGGCTATTCCAGTCCAAGATAGAAATACTGTGGGAATACATAAGAAAGTACCATTGGGATTTTCCATAATATAGGCTGGACTTGTTACATCCCAAGCAGTGTAGCCACGCGCTTCAAAGGTAGAGCGTAATCCACCAGATGGAAAACTAGATGCGTCTGGTTCTCCTTGGATAAGCATGGAACCAGAAAATGCAGCCAAAACTCCACCATAACCATCGGGTTGAATAAATCCATCGTGCTTTTCAGCAGTTGTTCCTGTAAGAGGATAAAATATATGTGTAAAGTGTGTAGCACCCTTTTCAATAGCCCAATCTTTCATAACTGATGCTACTGTATCTGCAATCTCTGGATTAAGGCGTTGTCCAAAATCAATGGTTTGGCGTAATGCTTTATAGATGCTACGCGGTAGACGCTCGCGCATGGTTTTATCATCAAAAACATTACAAGCAAAAATATCTTGTGGTCTTGTATCGCAAAAATTGAGTGGTGCATGAGTGGGTCGATAGTTGGTTATGGCTTGAATGGCATTGTTTCGAGCATTATTAGTGGGCATGCTAGACTCCTTTTGGTTTCATTCATTACAAATTATATAAAAAAATAAGGCCAGCGTAAAGGATTTATGTAGGTGGATATAATATATATTTTACATTTTATATTTATTATATGTTTAATATAATAAATAATATTTTATGCATCCATATATTTTTTTTTATCAAGTTTACGTATTTTAATTTAAATTTGAATAATACTATAGACGAGTCTGTTTTTTTTGTGTACTGTGTACTAAATTTTAATGGTAGGACTTTTTTATACAAAAAATTATTTTTGTATTGCTAAGTACGCAAAATATGTTAGAATAGCATTTAGTCCTCCCATACATTGTATAACTTAATTCAAGGGGTTAAATTATGGTTAACTACACAAAAAAGATGCCGGTTTTAGAAGATTTACGCACAAACACAGGAAATCATTACTCTTATTCTGGGTCAGAACGTAAGAAGGAATTTTACTATAACCCAGTGTGGATTGTAGATACTTCTCGCGAGTGGGAAAGTATGCTTCATCTAGGTCGTTATGTAACATTTAAAGCTAAAGAGTATGTTCCTCCAAGCCTAGAAGGACAGAGTGGATTTTATTATCTTAAATATGGAAAAGTTAGGATAGTACACAAAACTGATCATGGTAAGGATGTAACTTTATACCATTTAGGTGAGGGTACACTTATGTACGATATGACTGTGCATGAATACAGCCCACACTATTCAATTTATGCTATAACTCCCGTGGAGGCGTATTTCTTTCCTGAAGTTTTGTTTTTGACCGAGAGCTTTGCCCAAGAACAACCGCATTTACTCTTAGGTTTAATTCGAGCTCAGGCTTTAAAGAATATGTACTATATGCGTAGAATAGCAAGTATTGCTGGCGGTAATGCCTTTGCTAATACTTGTAAGCTCATGATGGAATTATCCAGAAGCTATGGCAATGCTTTGGAAGTACCACTTGGAGTTACGCATGAGGAAATTGCTTCATTGCTTTGTGTACGCCGTAGCTGGCTTGGTAAAATTTTACGCCGACTTAAAGATGAAGGTGTAATATCTCGTTGCACAAAGTCGCGTTTAGTGATTTCTGATCTTGATAAATTAGCAGCATATGCCGCTGGTTAAGATAGTCGACGCTGAAAAATATAATAACATTCTAAAATAGTAGAATTTTATTGGAAAATAGTAATAAAAAAATTACCAGAAATAAGAGCATGGAATGCGAATTTCTGGCAATTTTTGAAGCTCAAAGGGGCTTTTTTTCAGTGGCGGCTATCAAAATTTTCTGCAAAGAAAATTTTGCGCCGCGTAAAATAAGCCAGAATTTATTTCTGGAAGCCCTGAAGAGGATGTTTGATGTCAGTATGTCTTTTCTAACAACACATATAAATGTGTTGTCAAGGTTCGACTAATGAAGATTTGAAATTATTTAACGCATTATACCGCCTAGGATTTTGATCTTAGGCGGTTTTATATTTAAATGTTAAATTATGAGTATTAGGTAAAGCTACTATCTTGTAAAAGTTTTTGAAATGCTACATGCCTTTTGGTGCAAGCATAGTCAGTACTTAAAAAATCATCAACAATACTACCTTGGTCAAGTACCAATATGCGTTCACAAAGACGTAAAACTGAACGTAAGTCATGAGAAATATATAATAATGTCATGTTAAGTTTATGTTTTATATCTTCAAGCATATTCAGTATTTCTTCTGCAACAACGCTATCAAGGTCAGTTAGCGGTTCATCTAAAATTAATATATCAGGTTTAAGGGCTAGGGCGCGCGCAATACAAAGGCGTTGGAGTTGGCCCCCACTCATTTGACTAGGGTAGGCTTTGGCATAGTTAGTAGGTAATTGTACTGTTTTTAATAGTTCTTCTACAACTTGTAAGGAGTTAGCACGGTTAGCTTTGAATCCGTGGGCTTGCAATGGTTCCATTAAAATATCACATGCTTGCATGCGTGGATTTACTGTCATTCGCGGATGTTGGAATACAGCCTGTATATGTTTGCGCCAGCCTTGATTTTTAGTATTTTGATGTTGATTTAATATTGTTATGTTGCCGCTATCCAATGTTTCAAGAGCAAGTAGAGTACGCACTAAGGTGCTTTTTCCTGCGCCATTATGTCCAACTACACCAATACTTTGGCCTCGTTTAAGGTCAAAATCTATGTTCTTTAATGCCAAGCCATGTGTGAGATAGCTTTTTTTAAGCTTGCTGCAAGTAAGTATATTCGGCTCTTCAGTTGAATTTGGTATATTACTATTAATAACAGACTGTATAGTTTTGATTAATTTCTTGGTATAAAAATGTTTTGGGCTAGCTAGTATGTTTTCAAATTTAGCTTGTTCCACTATTTGGCCATGGTACATGATGGCAAGTTCATCAGCCATGAATTTGGCATGCCTTAGGTCATGATCAATATATAATAGCGCAAAGCCATATTTGTTTTGTAATGTTTTAAGTAGGTTCAAACTATTTAATTTGGATGTACTATCAAGTCCGGCTATGGGTTCATCAGCAATAATAAAGGAAGCCTGATTACTTTGTACTTGAGCTATGGCAATGGCTAGCATAACCTTATGCAACATGCCACCACTTAGCTCAAAAGGATAGCAGGTTAAGATTTTGTCTGGCTGTTCAAAGCCAACTTCTTTAAGCAATGCTTCTATATTAACGTTGTTTTGAGATGGTATTAAAGCCATGTTTATACTATGTTTTATGGTGAATAGATGGTCAAAACAATCGGCAGGATTTTGCATAATGAGGGCTGGGCGCAGACCGTTAAATGTAATATTTTCTGCCTCACTGTAAAGACCCAAGGGTAAAGCCTTAGCAATTGCCATGCTTGTTAATGATTTACCTGAACCACTTGGGCCCATAAGTGCTAAAGTTTGAGCAGGCTTAAGGCAAAGGCAAAGATTATCCACTAATTTTTTTTGCCCTTTTTTAGTATAAATATTAAGGTTTTTTACCTCAAGGGCGTGCATTATATGTCTCCTTGACGTAAGCTTGGGTCAAGAAAATCACGTAGGCTATCTCCTAGGAGGTTGCAAGCCGCTGTAGCTAAGAAAATCATAAGCCCAGGATAGATCATTAACTCTGGATGAGTACGCATTACATTTCTTGCCTCAGCAATCATAACCCCCCATTCTGGTGTAGGGGGTTGTATGCCTAGTCCAAGAAAAGATAAACCTGCCACATGTAGAAGCATATGCCCTACATCAAGACTTGCTAGGATAAGTATTTGTACTATTATTGCGGGTAAAATATGGCGTATAACAATGTGAGTTTTGCTAAGGCCCATGGACTTTGCTGCCATGACATAGCCTTGATGCTTAAGACTTAAAACGTAACTACGTACCAAACGTGTGTACCAAGCAAGGTGGGTCACAGCGGTAGCAATAATTAGATTGCTAAGACCAGATCCTAGTATACCAATGAGAAAGAGGGCTAATACGATGGTTGGGAAAACCATCATCCCATCGCAAATACGCATAATAATAGCATCAAACTTTCCTCCAAGATAACCACACATGGAACCAAGGAAAAGACTTAAAACTACAATGATGACTAGGATTAGGAAAACAGAGCCAAGGGAGTAGCTTGAGCCTACCAAAAGGCGAGAAAAAATATCACGTCCAAGGTGGTCAGTGCCTAGAAAATGCTGAGCACTGGGGGGTAATAGCCTTTGTCCAATGTCTACTAGTGTAGGGTCATATGGAGCAATAAATGAGCCAAAAAAAGCACATATAATTAATGGTACAAGTATGCATAATGCTATTATTATTTTTATGTTCATATGCTTTCTCTTGACATGTTTTGGCTACGAGCTATACGTGGGTCAATTTTAGCATATAGTATATCTACCCCAAGGTTTATAATAACAAAAATACAGGCCATGACTAAGATAAAAGACTGGATTACTGGATAATCATGGTTATATATAGCTGTGAGAACATACCTGCCTACACCTGGCCAATTAAAAATATTTTCTACAATAACTGCCCCACCTATGAGCTCTCCAAGATGCATACTAAGGGTGGTAAGTACAGGTATGCAGGCATTTCGTATAATATGCAACATTATCTTATGTTTAGGTGTTCCTATGGCTTTTGCATATATGACGCTACGGCTATGCATATGTTCAAGCATACTAGCGCGTACTAAACGTGCATTAATGCCAATGGACATAAAAGATAGGGTTAACACGGGTAAGATTAATGAACTAGTACCATCACGCCCCATGGTAGGTAGAAAACCAAAATATTTTGTAAAAAATAGCATGAGCAAAAAACCAAGCCAAAATGATGGCGTTGATACTGCACTAAATGACATTATGCGTATGGCGTAATCAGGCAATTTATCCTTATAGTACGCGCTGATAATTCCTAGAGGTATGCTAAGGGCAGCCGTGAGACATATGGCCCAAAAGGTAAGCTCAAGCGTTGCAGGTAAAAAGTATAGGATTTCATCAAGGGCTGGTTTTGCGCTAACATATGATAGACCCATATCACCATGTAGGGCTGCCCAGAGCCAATCTAAATATTGTTGCCAAAGTGGATTATTAAGACCAAGTTCAAGGCGTATATCAGTAAGAATTGCATCGGTGGCTGGCAAGCCAGAAAGGCGCGCATAAGCAAGGGCTGGGTCTGTTTTGCCAAGGCGCAGAACACAAAATACAAATAGTGAGACTCCAAACAGTAATGGAATTAAAGTAAGTAAACGATTTATGATATAGCGCAACATTATATTGTGAACCTAAACACTATGGTCTTTGCAACGAATTAAACATTAACTCATAAGAAACTGGCGCAAATTCAAAACCTTGTAAAAGTTTCTTTTTATAAATAGCCTTGTCAACGCTAAAACTTTAAGGCACATAAAACACTTCGTCATGTAAAATGCGCCAGATATCAGCAAAGAAACTTTTTAACTCCTATACGTCACTAGTAAAAAGTGCGCTTTGCATGGCCGCATCAAGTTTGGCTTTATCCTTAAGCCCTAGCTGTGCTTGATACTCAGCATGCCCGGGAACACTCATAATGCTAAGATAGGAAAATGGTGCATAGGGTGCTCCGCTAGAGTTACAAAAAATTAAATCAAAACTACCATCAACTTGTGATTGCATAAAGCTAACAGGTTCTTCTCCAATCAGTTTAACTTCCATACCAATTTGGGCTAAATTGCTTTGCGCCGCCTCAGCAATGGCGCGCATGATACTTTCATTGGCAATGAATTTCAGTTTTAATTGTAGGGTCTTACCATCCTTTATGCGAAATTTACTGCCTTTTTCAAGCTTCCATCCAGCAGCATCAAGTAATTTTGCAGCTTCTTTTGGGTCAAATATATAGGGTTTTAGCTCTACATCACAATAAGGTATACTTTCATGCATGAGTTTTTCAGCTGGAAGCTCTTGGTTTAAAAGTATGCCGGAAAGAATAGTCTTACGGTCAATGGCTTGCACAATGGCTTTGCGTACTGCTAAATCATTGGTAGGAAATTTTGCTGTATTCATAGCTAAAAGTCTCGTATTGCGAGCACCTGAGCTTATGGATGTATAAGCATCATCTTTGCTTAGCATGGCATAGGCCGATGGGCTTATATCAGCACTACCATGGTCACCCATAGCTGTTGCAATAATATCAACACTTTCTGACTCAAGAGCAATGGCGCGTGTTTCTACATCAGGTATTACTTTTACTAAAATACTGCTGAATTCGGGTTTTTTTCCCCAATAGTGTGTATTTTGCTCAAAGCGATCATATTCACCCTTGCCAGTTTCAGTTAACACCCAAGGTCCTGTACCCACAGGTTTTAAAAATTTTCCTTTAGCATCCAAGGCCTTAGGTGAAATAAAACGTAAAGGGCGCACAAAGCTAAGTTCTTGTAATGCTGCCTTATATGGTCTTTGTAAAACTAGCTGAAAAGTATGAGAATCTATTGCTTGATATGATGAAATTAATTGTATAAGTGTTAGCCAAGAATGCCTCTCTTTATTAGCAAATACAGCATCTAGATTTTGCACCACGGCCTTGGCATCAAAGGGGGTATTGTCAGAAAACTTTACGCCTTCACGTAAATAAAAAGTATAAGTTTTTTGGTCAGCTGATATGTCCCAAGACTTAGCAAGGTGTGGCACAATCTTTCCACCTTCAGCATATTGTACCAATGGTTCATAAACCAAGGCTTGGGCAAACATCATATTAGCTCCATAATCATGCGGGTTTAATGGGCCCACATTGGTACTCCATGCATAAACTAATGTAGTTGCATCTTCGCCTTTAGCAGCATGACTTGGTAGAGAAAAATATAACATGCTGTAGAAAAAGATTGAAATAATTAAAATGTTTACCTTTAGATTGTGCATAGTGGTTCCTCATTTTTAACTTAATGAATTTTTGTTATGTCAATTTACATATATGTTGTGAGCGTGTCAATTTTTAAAAATCGTGCTACGCGGTTTTCATAAAAAAACCTCCTGCATGCAAGAGGCTTTTTTATTAATATCAACATGGTATTTATTGAATTCTTCTGTGCTTTAGGTTTACACCAGCATAAATAAAATATGTATGCTCAGCTAAATTCATGGCGCGTCGCCAAATTCTATTTAAAGAACGACTAACCAATATAATATAGAATGCATGCTGAGGTTCTGTGCCTTTTTCTAAGAATTCCATAAGATTGTGCATAATGCGTACGTCAAGTAAGGCTGCATCATCTTCGTATTGGCGAACCTTTAATGCAAGTTCTGGGCTGGCTTCACGAAATGATTCAATGGCGTCTTGATATGTTTTTCTTGTAATATCCATAAGATGTTTAATGTCATCATGAAAAACGGTAAGTTTCATGTCTTCCATAAGCAGGGTACGTTCAGCCATGCTTGCAGCTTCATCAGCAATGCGCTCAAGGTCTAGCACCATGCGCAAAGCGCTAACAACTAAACGCAAGTCTCCAGCTACAGGCTGAGTACGTGCTAATAAGCTTAAGGCTTTGGCATCAATTTCATTTTCTAATTCATTAATAGCTGCGTCACCATCAATGACAGCACTAGCACGACCCACATCGCCTTCGCAAAAGGCTTTGCATGAATCGTCTAAAGCAATACCAACCATGGCAGACATAACCAAGAGTCTGGTGCGCAAAGTCACTAACATTTGTTGCAGTTGATTTTCGTATACAGGCATTAGCCAAACCTCCCAGTAATATAGTCTTCTGTTTGTTTAATATTTGGTTTTGTAAAAATAGTTTCCGTTAGGTCGCGCTCAATAAGCTTACCCATATAAAAAAAGGCTGTATAATCAGAAACACGTGCGGCTTGTTGCATATTATGTGTAACAATAATAATGGTTAGCTGATTTTTTAGCTCATGTATGCCTTCTTCAATTTTTTGTGTGGCAATGGGATCAAGGGCAGAGGCTGGTTCATCCATGAGTAAAACTTCCGGTCCCACCGCAAGAGCTCTTGCAATACATAAACGCTGCTGCTGGCCACCAGAAAGGCCGAGAGCTGAGCTATGTAATCTATCCTTTACTTCATTAAAAATGGCAGCGCGCTGAAGCGACTCTTCCACCATACCGGCTATGAGAGATTCATCCTTAATACCGTTTACGCGTAAACCATAAGCCACATTTTCAAAAATCGTTTTAGGGAATGGATTGGGTTTTTGAAAAACCATACCCACCTTACGTCGCAAGGCCACAACATCGGCCTGAGGGGAGTTAATATCTTCTCCATCAAGGGTAATATGACCTTCAACCCTTGAGCCAGGTATAAGGTCATTCATGCGGTTAAGGCAGCGTAAAAACGTACTTTTTCCACATCCAGATGGGCCAATGAGGGCTGTTACTTGATTAACCGGAAAGTCAATACTTACGTCATAAAGAGCTTGAGCTTGTCCGTAATAGAAGTCAACATTAGCAGCAGTAAGCTTGTGTTGTGTTGTCACTTTACATCTCCAAGGGCAGTGGGAATGGTAAAATAAAA
>CAYJLD010000042.1:0-20089 GCA_964371195.1 uncultured Desulfovibrionaceae bacterium
GTAATTTTTTTATTACTATTTTCCAATAAAATTATACTATTTTAGAATATTATTATATTTTCCAGCGTCGACTATACTAGTTTACCGCTAGTTTTATGAATAATTTTTAGCTTAAAAAAGTTTAGACTAATTGTTATCTAGTTTATAAAAGGCGATTATATAATGTGGCAAAATTAAGGATGAATATGAAATTTGTTTGTTATTTTTTTATGCAAGCAAGACTTGTCATGAACTGTAACTTAAGGCATAACTAAGCGAAGCAACGAAATTTTATAATATTGCTTAAACTTCAAAAAAATGAGAGGGATTTTATGAGTAAAGTCAAAGTTGGCATTAATGGCTTTGGACGCATTGGGCGTCAAGTGTTTCGTGCTCTTTTTGCCCATTATCAAGATAAAGTAGAAGTGGTTGCCATCAATGACCTATATGATGCTGAAACCAATTTCCACTTATTGGAGTATGACTCAGTTTATGGACGCGCTCATTTGGATGCTAAGGTAGATGGCAGTGATGTACAAGTTGGTAATTGGAAAGTACATTGCTTTGCAGAACGTGACCCAGCCAACTTAAAATGGGGTGACTATGGCGTTGATATAGTTGTTGAGTCCACAGGTATTTTCCGCTCGGCCAAACAAGCTCATGTACATATAGATAATGGTGCAAAAAAAGTTATTATTAGTGCGCCAGCAAAGGACGAGGACTTAACCATTGTGCTTGGTGTAAACCAAGAAAAATATGATCCTAAAGCTCACCATGTTGTTTCTAATGCTTCTTGCACAACCAACTGCTTAGCCCCTCTAGCCTTAGTTTTGCAAAATGAATATGGTATTGCACAAGGCACTATGACCACAATTCATGCTTATACTAATGATCAGCGCATTCTTGATATGGCTCATAGTGATCCACGCCGTGCTCGTGCTGCTGCTTGCAGTATAATTCCAACATCCACTGGTGCTGCCCAAGCTGTTGCTAAGGTAATCCCTGCATTGCAAGGTAAGTTTACTGGCTACTCTTTACGTGTACCAACCCCAACAGTTTCGGTTGTTGACTTTGTTGCTCTTTTAGAAAAGCCAACTGATACAGAAACCATGCGTGCCGCCTTGAAAAAAGCTGCGGATGGCCCATTGAAAAATATTTTGGAATATAGTGATAAGCCGCTTGTATCTATGGACTTTAAGTCTAATCCGCATTCATCTATTCTTGAAGCTGAATATTGCACAGTACAAGATGGTACATTAGCCAAAGTAGTTAGCTGGTATGATAATGAGTGGGGCTATTCTTGCCGTGTATGCGACTTAATTGTATTTATGAATGAAAAAGGTTTATAAATTGATGTAAAAGCAATCATATTTTAATGCATTGTTAATAAAGTTAATTGGGAAAATCCTTGTAAAGTTGTAAGGGTTTTCCCATTTCTAACAAAAAACAAATAAAGGAGTTTCCTATGCCACTTATCGGTCCTCATGACATGTTTGCTAAGGCCTATACTGATGGTTATGCCATTGGTGGTTTTAATGTTAATAATATGGAAATTATACAAGGTATTATGCAGGCTGCTGCTCAAGAAAGCTCTCCTGTGATTTTGCAAGTATCTGCTGGTGCACGTAAATATGCTGGTCAAATCTATATTATGAAGCTTGTGGAAGCAGCATTACTTGAGGCTGATGTACCAGTGGTAGTGCATTTAGACCATGGTCCTACATTTGAGATGTGTAAGGATTGTATTGATGGTGGTTTTACGTCGGTTATGATTGATGGTTCACATCTTTCATTTGAAGAAAACATTGCTCTAACCAAGCAAGTGGTCGACTATGCACATGATAAAGGTGTGTGGGTTGAAGCTGAACTTGGTAAACTTGCCGGCGTTGAAGAGCATGTTTCTTCCGATGAGCATGTTTATACAGATCCAGACGAAGCTGTTGAATTTGTAGAGCGCACCGGATGTGACTCCTTAGCTATTGCCATAGGCACTAGCCATGGGGCTTATAAATTTAAGGGTGAAGCCAAACTTGACTTCCCACGTTTAGAAAAGATTGCTCAAGGCTTGCCAGGTGTGCCATTAGTTTTACATGGTGCCTCCAGTGTACCTGCAGAATTTGTGGATATGTGTAATAAGTATGGTGGCCAAGTTGGTGGTGCGCGTGGAGTACCAGAAGATATGCTACGCAAAGCCGCAGCCATGGCTGTGTGTAAAATTAATGTGGATACAGATATTCGCTTGGCCCTAACTGCCACTATTCGCCAGTTTATGGTTGAGCAGCCAGATCAATTTGATCCTCGTGGTTATCTTAGTCCTGCGCGTGTGGCCGTTAAAGATATGGTGGCACATAAAATCCGTAATGTGATGGGTACTTCAGGTAAGGCTTAGTTTTTTAAATATATTGTAAATTTTGTGCGAGCATTAAATTGAGTAACAAGATTGAGTAACAAGATCGAGTAACAAGGGGGTTTCATGTCACTCACTATAGGTATTAATGGCTTTGGGCGCATTGGTCGCTACTTGGTGCGGCTATTGTGTAAAAATCCAACTATTAAGATTGGTGCCATTAATGCACGATCAAGTAATAGTAACTTGGCGTATTTATTTAAGTATGACTCTACTCATGGCAAATATGATGGTAGCGTTGATTTTGATACAGAAGGGCTAATTATTGATGGAATACATATCCCCATTATCAGATATAATCTTGGTGAGTGGGAATGGAAAAAATATGGTATAGACTTAGTTGTTGAATCTACTGGTAGCATTAAGGCTCGTGCAGACCTTGCAAAGCACTTAGAGTGTGGAGCGCGCAAGGTCATTATCAGTGCCCCATGCAAGGAGGCTGATGTTACCATAGTTGCTGGGGTTAATGAGTTTATGTATGACCCAAGAAAGCATGAAGTTATTTCAGCAGCGTCATGTACCACCAATTGCCTAGCTCCTGCAACTAAGGTTTTGCATGAGGCCTTTGGTATAAAGTATGGGCTTGTAAACACAATTCACTCCTATACCATGAGCCAGCGTATTGTTGATGGTACACATAAGGACATACGCCGCGGGCGTGCTGCAGCCATGTCTATGTTGCCCACCACTACCGGTGCAGCCAAAGCTTTAGCCTTGGTATTACCAGAGCTTGCAGGTAAACTTGATGGTATGGCGGTGCGTGTACCAACATCTAATGTGTCCATGGTAGACATAACTTGTGCAGTGGATAAAGCTTGTACTGTTGAGTCTGTCAATGCAGCCTTTAGAGCTGCTTGTGATACATATTTAATAGATACCCTAGGCTATAGCGTAGAACCCTTAGTGTCTGTGGATTATGTGGGTAGTACCTATGGTGGAGTGGTTGACTCCTTGAGTACCATGGTAAGTGTTGAGCACTTAATTAAAACAATTGTCTGGTATGATAATGAAGCCGGATTTACCAATCAGCTTGTGCGCCTCATTGGGCTTGTGGGCGACGACTGGTAGAAAAAATATACGCTTGGGGAAGGAAAGCTCTTTTGCTTATACCAAAGAGTTTTTCCTCCCCCATCCTTTCATCAAATGCACTAATTACCTAATCTAAATTTTATTAATAGACAAAGCTTAGCTATTAATTTTTTTGCAGACTTTGTTTGTAGTGTTAAAAAGTCTATCCTAGGTTTAAACATCTATATATAAATCTATTTCCATTTTTCTTGCTTAATACGCTCAGGCTTAAAATGATCTTTTTGTTGCGGCTTAGTTTTTGGATATCCAAGCAGTACAAATGCTAGTGGTATAATATTTTCTGGAAGGTTAAATTCCTTGCGAAACGGTGGTACTAGCTCCTCATTGGGGTGTACACCTGTCCAAACTGTACCAATACCCATGGCATGGGCAGCAAGCAAAATACTCATGGTTGCGTTGGAAACATCTATGACCCCATATCCTTGTTGATGCTTTATAAGTGATATATTAACGCAAGTCAAAATACCAAGCGGAGCATTTTTTGCCATACGAGCGTATTTATTAATATTTGATATATTGGTTAAGGTTTGTTTATCCCGCACAACAATAAATTCCCAAGGTTGTTCGTTATACGCGCTTGGTGCTTGCATAGCGGCCTTTAAAATGACGTTTACTTGTTCATCAGTGATGGGTTGATTAGTATAGGCTCTTACACTTCTTCGCGTCATTAAAGCCTCAATCGTATCCATACTAGTTTTTTCACTAGCAAATGCTAGGCTTGGGCTAATGATTGCAGTGGTAGCCATTGCAGTAGTTAATTGTATAAAATTTCTTCTTGAATTGTTCATAATTTTAGATCACCTTGTTTAATTGTTTACCATACATTGGTATGGACACGTTCTGGCTTAAAATAATCTTTTGGTTCAGGCTGTTTTTTGGGATGGCCAATGACTATAAAAGCGACGGGGATAATGTTGTCTGGCAAATTAAAAACCTTTCTATACCCTTTAACAAAATCCTCATTAGGGTAAACACTAGTCCATACAGCACCAAGCCCCAAAGCATGAGCAGTAAGTAAGATATTTTGTGATGCACAACATACACTTTGTACTGCAAATCCTTTAAGCTTTTCATAATCTTTATTAAAGCAGGTTAAAATAGCTAGGGGTGCATTTTTTGCCATGGCAACAGCTTTTTTTACCTTGGTAATTTCTACAAGCTTTGCTTTGTCTGTAACTACTAAAAATTCCCATGGTTGATTGTTGCCGGCACTGGGGGCTTGCATGGCTGCTCTCAGTAGTTTGTCAATTTGCTCCTGACTTACTAATTCATCAGTATATGAACGAACACTACGACGTGTGAATATAGCGTCCATGGCAGTCATTGTGGATGCCTTATTGGCACTTGCAATAACTGGAGTAGCCTGTAGACTGAGAGTGCCCATGGCTGCCACTAGGGTTGAAGTTTTAAGAAATTGTCTTCTTGTAAACATTATTATCTCCTGTTATATAATCGGTTGTTATTATGCGCAAAAATATGTTATGATTAAATTTGCTCAAAAGTTTTCTTCCATGTAAGCTTATAAAATATAATATGCAAGTAGGCACAGTTTTAATACTAAGGAACAAAAACATAACTAAAGGAAAAAAAATATGAACCAAGACAATATAACGCATCCACTTGGTTGCCCAGTAAATGCTACATTAAGTGTAATTGGTGGGCGTTGGAAACCCATTATTTTATTTATACTTATGAATCAGGGTGTGCAGCGATTTAATGAATTACAAAAAAAAATTCCCGCAATTACTCAAAGAGTACTTACGGTACAGCTTCGTGAACTTGTAAAGAGTAATATTGTTATACGCACTAGCTACGCTGAAGTACCACCACGGGTAGAATATAGCTTAAGTGAATATGGTTATACACTCAGAGAAGTTTTAATAGCCATGCACTATTGGGGTGAGAAACATAAAAAACTTTATGATAAATAAATTGCACAGTCACAAAATAGTATAAAGATTAATATTTATATTTGGTTAATTAAGTATAGTTTGCTGTAATATATAATCTTGTACTTGCTGCACGCATTCATTCTTTGAATATAAGTCTGTTTTAATTATTAAATTAGGGTGTTCAGGTGCTTCGTATGGGGATGAAATGCCAGTATAGTTTTTTATCTTACCTGTTCTAGCAAGCTTATAATACCCTTTTACATCTCTATGTTCACATTCTTCAATGCTACATGAAATATAAAGTTCATGATAAAAATCCTGAATTACATTTTTGGCAATTTGTCGATGAATTTTTAAAGGTGAAATAAAGGCGCACATGCAAATATGACCTTGTATGGCTAATATACGACTAAGTTCTGCTATGCGTCTAATGTTTTCATTTCTAGCCCCTTCACTAAAAGACAAGTCCGAGCATAAGCCTGTCCTAATTACATCTCCATCCAAGACTGTAACCTGCATACCAGCTTGAAAAAGATTTTTTTCTACCTCATGGGCAAGGGTTGATTTACCTGCTCCAGAAAGACCAGAAAACCAAAAAACAGCTCCCTTGTGATTATTGCGTTTTATGCGCATGTCATAGGTAACATGGCTACGTGGTGCGGTGAGATATTTTTTTTCTTGCATAATTTATAATTAATTAAGGGCTATAATTTTTTGATATTAAAAAACCTCTCTCAACAACTGAAAGAGGTTTAGCTATAATATCAATTAATTCAATGGTGCGAGAGAGGAGAGTTGAACTCCTACACCTTGCGGCGCTAGGTTCTAAGCCTAGTGCGTCTACCAGTTCCGCCACTCTCGCACACTGGTTGAGCACTTTAGAATGCTTTGCTCATATTGTCAAGTGCTAAAAAAATGAGGGGGCAAAAAAATAATGCTGGATGTAACATTCCTTTATATAAAGCTTTTTATAAAATTAAAAAATTTTTTTAGAAAAATTTTAGAAAAATGACATATTATTTCAAAATGCTAACGGAGCAATGCGGCTTTGCGCTACATGGATTTTTTTTTGTGCATAGGTTATTGTTAAAAAATATGAAGCGTATCAAGCATTAGAGGCGTAAAAATATCCTTACCCTCATTACACTTTTTAGTGTATAATCCACCACCATTATTAAACATAAAAGGTAGAATACTTATGGTTGCAATGCCCAAAAATCTTCCACATCCACCTATTTCAGCCAATACTGAAGTAGTACTTAAAAAGCGTTATTATCATACCAACCCTGATACAGGACAAATTGAAGATGCTCGTGACTTATTTTGGCGAGTAGCTTCTACTGTAGCCGTTGAGGAAAAAAAATATAATAAATCTCCATATAAAGTTGAAAACTTGTCCCGTGAGTTTTATGATATAATGACACAGTGGAAGTTTTTGCCAAATTCACCAACTCTTATGAATGCTGGTACAAATCTAGGTCAACTGTCAGCTTGCTTTGTGTTGCCTGTAGGTGACTCTATTGAGGAAATCTTTGACGCAGTTAAGCATGCAGCTATGATTCATAAGTCTGGTGGTGGCACTGGTTTTTCATTTACACGTATTCGCCCTCAGCAAAGTCGAGTTGGATCGACGGGTGGTGTAGCATCTGGGCCCATATCCTTTTTGCGTATTTTCAATACAGCTACTGAACAAATTAAACAAGGCGGTACAAGACGCGGGGCCAACATGGGTATTTTGCGTATTGACCATCCTGATATCTTAGACTTTATCCGAGCTAAGGAAAAAGAGGGAGATTTTAATAATTTTAATCTCTCGGTGGGCCTTACCGAAGTATTTATGCATGCTGTGGAAAATGATACAGAATATCCATTGCTTAACCCACATACTAATGAAGAGGTGGATAAGCTTCGTGCACGTGAAGTGTTTGACCTTTTGGTTAATAAGGCTTGGGCCTCAGGTGACCCAGGTATTGTATTTTTAGATCGTATTAATAGGGATAATCCAAACCCAGACCAAGGTGAAATTGAATCTACTAATCCTTGTGGTGAGCAGCCACTTTTGCCTTATGAGGCGTGTAACCTTGGTTCCATTAACTTGGCCAAATTTGTTAATGGTAATAAGGGTAATAAGGGTCAAGATAAGCCTGTAGACCAACGAATTGATTGGAAAGAGCTTGCCCGCGTAGTACATCTTGCAGTGCGCTTTTTAGACAATGTTATTGATGCTTCACAATTTCCTTTGCCACGTATTACTGAGCGTGTGCAAAAAAACCGTAAAATTGGTTTAGGTGTAATGGGTTTTGCCGATATGCTTTTCCATCTAGGTGTTGCATATGACTCACCAGAGGGTTTAGCCTTGGGTGAGCGTGTTATGGCCTTTGTTAATGACGAGGGACATAATGCATCCAAGGAGTTAGCAAAAGAACGTGGGCCTTTCCCATCCTATGCAACTTCAATTTTTGCTAAGCGCCAACAAGGTCCATATCGTAATGCCACTGTAACGACCATTGCCCCAACAGGTACATTATCCATTATTGCTGGTTGTTCATCTGGAGTGGAGCCACTATTTGCACTATGCTTTACACGTAATATCCTAGATGGTGAAAAGCTTGTAGAAGTTAATCCATATTTTGAAAAAGCTCTCACCAATGCTGGGGCTTATAGTGTGGAGCTTATGGAAAGTGTTGTGGCAAAAGGATCCATTCAAGATATGGAGTTTTTGCCAGCATCAATGCGCAATGTTTTTGTAACTGCCATGGACATAGACCCTGAATGGCATTTAAAAATGCAAGCCGCTTTCCAAAGACATACCGACAATGCCGTATCAAAAACAGTAAACCTCCCCAATTCCGCCACTGTGGAAGATATTTATAATATTTACTGGATGGCCTTTAAGGAAGGGTGCAAGGGTGTTACTGTTTATCGTGATGGTTGCAAATCCGTACAAGTTTTAGCAACTGGCGAAGGGCAAAAAAAGCAAGACGGGCTACAAAACGAAGGCCCAGAAATGGGTAATGTGCGTAAACGCCCTGATGTTGTGCAAGGATTTACCCATAAAGTGCAAACTGGCCTTGGTGGTATGTACCTTACAGTCAATGAAGTAGATGGACAACCATTTGAGGTGTTTGCAACTATTGGCAAGTCTGGTCGCTCCATTACTGCCAAAGCAGAGGCCATTGGCCGCCTTGTATCGCTTGCGCTTCGCTCTGGTGTAAGTGTGCGCGATGTTGTTAGTCAAATTAAAGGCATTGGTGGTGAGCATCCTGTATTTCGCGGTAAAGGACTTTTACTTTCTATACCTGATGCCATAGCTTGGGTACTTGAGCGACGCTATTTAAATGGAACTAGTGTTTCAGAACATGCTGTTCCCTTAGATGGTAGTGTTTGCCCAGAGTGTGGAGGAGAGTTAATTTTCCAAGAAGGTTGCCATATTTGCCAAGCATGTAGCTTTACTAAATGCGGTGGATAGCAACGTATTAAGCCATAAAGAAGTATCTGCTCCCCTGTGCAGGCAATGTGGTAAATGTTGCCGCCAAGGGGGGCCTTTGCTTCACTTAAGTGATATGCCCCTAGTCCGTGAGGGGCATATTTGTTTAAGTAAGCTTGTGACCTTACGCCAAGGGGAGCTTGCTTACAATGCCATAGACCAAAGCCTAAAACCTCTAGATACTGAGGTTATTAAAATCATAGGCACCCAAGAACAAGCCTATCCTTGGCATTGTGTATTTCATCTTAATAATCTTTGCTCGCTTCATCCAGTACGCCCAGCCCAATGTGAAGCTCTTTATTGTGAAGATAATACAGCCCTAATTTCCATGTATGAGCATAATCGCGTAAGCCGTAAGGACATTCTTGCTAATAGTCCTGGGTATTGGTTAGAGCTTGCCATGGCCCATGAGGATGAGTGTTCTGTTAAAAAGCTAATAAAATATGTGGCAGACCTAGAGCACACTGAGGATGAAATTTTACAATTAATGAATTATGACAAAGCTTTTCGTGAGCTATGTATAGAAAAAGCCCAAATCCCTTCAAAGTTTTTAAGTTGCATCCTTGGACGCCCACTAAGTAAACTTTTAAGTGGATTTGGGCTTGCCTTACAACTACACAATAATAAAGCAATTATTGTACGTGTGGGTAAATCCCATTACTATTAGTTTTGTTTAGTCAAAGCCAGAAAAACACCTTTTAATAATGGCTTTTTGAAAGGCACATACTGCAAATATCCCTTTATTTAATTAGCCAATGCTGAAAAACGCATTTCCACGCATTTTTCAAAAAAGGCACGTCACTCAAACGTCGCTTTGCAAACGCCAGAAGCTAGCTCTGGCCATTCTACTAACTCGCTTGAATATAAAACCATTTTGTTCCAAGTGTTTGTCATGTTTTTCCGTGTCGACTAATTAATCCTTTAATAATCTGTTACAAATTTCTTGTGCGGCCTTACGTCCAGCTCCCATAGCTAAAATAACCGTTGCAGCACCGGTTACAATATCACCTCCAGCAAAAACATTGGGGATGGAGGTCTCACCGGTATTTTCATCAGTTACAATATAACCCCATTTATTAAGTTTTAAGTCGGGGGTTGCCTCAAGCAAGATGGGGTTAGCTTGCGTGCCAAGAGCTACAATGGCAAGGTCTGTGGGCAGTTCATATACATCACCTTCAATAGGTTCAGGGCGGCAACGTCCGGAGGCATCAGGCTCACCAAGTTTCATGCGTTGTAAAGTCACAGACTTTAAGTTTAATTTATCATCGCCGTTAAATTGTACAGGTGAAGCCAAAAGCTCTAATTGAATTCCCTCTTCTTCAGCATGTTCAATTTCTTCAAGACGAGCAGGCATTTCTGATCTTGTGCGTCTATATACAATATGCACACTTTCAGCACCAAGTCGCATGGCTGTCCTTGCAGCATCCATGGCCACATTACCAGCACCAAAAACTGTTACATTTTGTCCTGGATAAAACGGAGTATCTGTTTCTGGGAAGTCATAGGCACGACCCAAGTTAGCACGAGTAAGATATTCATTGGCGGAAAAAACGCCCACATAATTTTCGCCGGGGATATTTAAAAACATGGGTAAACCTGCCCCCACGCCAATAAATACAGCTTGATAGCCTTGTTCAAATAAGTCATCAACTGTAATGGTGCGTCCACCTACCCAGTTTAGAAAGAAATTAACACCGGTTAGTCGTAAACCTTCAAGCTCTACACTAACCACATCCTTGGGTAAGCGGAAGGTAGGTATACCATAAACCAAAACCCCACCAGGTTCGTGTAAGGCCTCATACACATCTACTTGAATACCACGAGAGGCCAAATATCCAGCTGCGGTGAGAGAAGCTGGCCCTGAACCAAGGCATGCAACTTTTAAGTTTGCTATAGGTAAGGCACAAGCATTGGTGCCGGTAACCTGTTCACAAGCTGACGTGGCAATATAGTTATCAGCAACAAAACGCTCTAACCGTCCAATGGCAATGGGCTCTTTTTTTGCATTTAATATGCATTTACCTTCGCATTGTACTTCTTGGGGACATACACGTCCACATACAGCAGGTAAGCTGTTGGTACTTTTTATGATACGATAAGCTGAATCCATATCGCCACGGGCCACTGCAGCAATAAATTCGGGTATTGGCACCTCTACTGGACAGCCGTGTACACATTTGGGTTTTTTACATTGCAGGCAACGTTTAGCTTCCATAATAGCCATTTTGTGGCTATATCCTAAGGCCACCTCATCAAAATTACGCCGCCGCACTTCTGCATTTTGACAGGGCATGGGCATGCGCGGGGCAAATACTTTTTTCTTTGGCTTTGGCTTTGGGGGAGATTGTTCATTACTCATGGCAATTACACCTATAATGGCTAAAGGATATTTTTTCTTGTTCAGCAAAGGCGTTTAATCTACGCCTAAGTTCTGCAAAGTCCACCTTATGTCCATCAAATTCTGGGCCATCTACACAAGCAAATTTAGTCTGGCCATCAACAGTTACTCTGCAAGCTCCACACATACCTATACCATCCACCATAATAGGATTAAGGCTTACAGTAGTTGGAGTGTTATAGGGCTTCGTTGTTGCAGCAACAGCGGCCATCATGGGCACAGGTCCCACGGCAACCACTTCAAAAACATTATTTTCTTTTTCTAACTCCTCATGTAGCAAGTTAGTTACAAGACCTTTAACGCCATAACTACCATCATCAGTAGATATTAAAAGCTCATCCACAAAAGACTTTAGCTCTTTTTCAAATAATAATAAGTCATGGCTACGAGCACCAATAATACCTATGACTTTATTGCCAATTTTATGATGCCCCTTAGCTATATGGTGCATGGCGGCAATACCTGTGCCACCCCCAACACATATGGCTGTTCCCTTTTTTTCAATGTGTGTAGGTTTACCCAAGGGGCCGCATACATCAAAAATACTATCACCCTCTTTTAAGGTTTCCATTAAGGCTGTGCTTTTTCCAAGCACAATATAAACAAGGGTAATGGTTCCGGCCTCCGCATCAGCATCGGCAATAGTTAATGGAACACGTTCACCATTTAAGCTCATCCTAAGCATAACAAAGTGCCCGGGCTGAGCTTTTTTGGCAATGTGTGGTGCATCTAAAATCAGTTTACTGGTTTTACCTGGAATAAGTGACTCTTTAACGAGTATCTTGGTGGGCATAAAATGAACTCCTTGTCTTAAAAATAACACGAGGCTATGCAATCACTAAACGCTAGCAAATATTCATTATTGCTTTGAAATCAATTAGTTTCATTCTAAATAAAAAAAAATATCTTGGCAAGACATTTCACCGTTTATTCGGTTTTTAAGCATGTGATTTTAGCTTATGTTAAAATGGGTTGCCTCGGTCCAAGTGCTTTCATAAAACATGCTTTTAAAAAAAAGTATGGACTGACCAGTCTAAGCATATATTAGTACGCCAAGTTATTTAATTTTACTGTTTTTATATTAGAATGTTGTGATTAATACGTTGAGTATCATGAGTACCATTTTAAACTTGTTAAAACACGCTAATTTTTATATACTTTTTTGATATTAACAAAGATTATAAAGAGCTAATTGTCTATAAATATATAAATTTTTCATAGGTTTAGTTGTGGATTTTAATAGCAAAAATAACACGTTACTCCCAGCAATAAGTAGTAAAATAATAAATTTGTAAGGTGAATATGATACTATCTAATGTTAAGTTTGACTATATGGTGAAAAATTGTTGTGCGTTGACTTTATGTGCTTTGTTTATAATATTTTCTACCCATAATGCCATGGCTATTGATTTTAAGGCTAAGGGTGAATGGGTTATGCGGTTTGACTTTGGGTCTGGTAGCCAAGGTGCATCTGCCACCAGAGATGGCGGTAGTGTTTATGGGTATGGACATAATGTTTCTCCCATAGCTGGCCCAGATAGCTTTAATGCTAATCAACGAATACGTTTACAATTTGATGCTATTATTTCAGAAAGCCTTTCCGGGACAGTTTTTTTTGAAATTGGCGATAGTAAATGGGGGCATACTGCAACAGGTGCTGCTCTTGGCGCAGACAGTCACGTATTTAGGCTTAGGCAAGCCTATCTTGATTGGATTATCCCAAATACAAAGGTAAATGTGCGTATGGGCATACAAGGCATAGCCTTGCCCGCCTACACTACCAATGGGTCTATGATATTAAATAATGATGTTGCAGGTATTGTTGTGTCTAATAAGTTCAATGATAACATAGGTCTAACATCTTTCTGGGCAAGGCCATATAATGACAATTATATTAATGATAGCAATACAAAGCTTGATTCAAGCAACTATCTAGACAATGTGGATATGTTTGGATTAGCCATGCCAATGAGCTTTGACGGTATTAAAATTGTACCATGGTTAGCCTATATGGCTGTTGGAAGTAACTTCACAAGAGACAATAATAATATGGGCAATGCTATAGGTACGGTCAAAAATGGCCTGTTCCCCAGAGATTTTTTGGGTATACAAGCACTAACAAACTCATCCTTCAATCATGATCTATATCCTTATGGCAATGTTTGGTATGCGGGAAATACTGGTGAAGTAACCATGCTTAAACCTATGCGTATTGCTTGGGATTTAAATTATGGCTTTGCAGATTTTGGAACTATAAGTAACACTTACTTTGGAGACTATCAGCTCAAACGTCATGGATTTTACGGTAGCCTACTTTTTGAATACAAAATGAATTGGGGTACTCCTGGGATTTATGGGTGGTACTCCACGGGGGATGATGATGACCCAGCCAATGGTTCTGAACGCATGCCAAGCATAAGTAACATAAATGCTCACCCTGACTTTTCACATTATGCAAGCTCAGGTGCTATTTCTGGTAGAGAAAGTGTGTTGGGTAGGGATTTGATTGGTACTTGGGGACTTGGCATTCGCATCAAAGATTTAAGCTTCGTGGAAGATATAAAACATACTTTTCGCATAAATTACTTTGCTGGTACCAATAGCACTGCTATGGCTGAACACGTTATGATTCAAGGCATTAGTGATGATGGTAGCATACAAAACTCCTCTACAGGATATTATAAAGGTCCACTTGATGGTTTTTATTTGACCACCTCGGACTATGCAATAGAGTTTGCATTAACAACTGATTATCAAATTTATGAAAACCTTAGGCTTAATGTTGAAATGGCGTATTTAGCACTACATCTAGATCAAGGTGTTTGGGGTAATGATTTTACCGCCACTGATGCTTGGAACGTTACCGCTAGTTTTATATATAGCTTTTAATGCTACTTAAGGCTGTTTTATTGTCTCCGCTTGGAAGGGCTAAAAACCCCAGCTTTAGCTGGTAGCTTCAGCGTTTCTTATTGCAAAAAGCACAAAAGACATGGATGCCTTGCTGTCCATTTGCGTAAGGTTCGCAAGCTCACCTAACGCAAACGCTTCGCGCCCTTTGGGTGGCTGCCACGTCGCCCTTCGTTCCTCAGGCCTCCTTGCAATGACAGAAACATAGTCTTTACTTGTCGCAAGGCATTGTTTTTAGTTGATGTTTTTGCACTATCATTGCGAGGAAAAACGCTTCGGGAGTTGCATGCAGAGATAATATGACTAGCGTTTTTTCGTGGCAATCCAGTGCAAAACTTGATTAGTGATTAATTCTAGCGACTTTTAGCCGCAGCAGCCAGCTTTAGCTGTGATCCGAAGCCATCGACTTTCGTCGGTGGAGTATTCACTTCTAAATTACTTATTTTTAAAAAAACACCCAAGTTGCTCTGCATATATGTAGACAACAGTTTTTTTGTTATAGCTACAAACCTAAATCACATGAAACTCTGTTTTTTTTGCATATTGCTAACATTGCCAAAGTGTGCAAGCTATGTTAGATTTATTTAGAGCTATGTTTTTTTAAAACCCTAAACATCTTACACTAGCAGCACCACTAAGGATAGCTATGACTAAACAGCACGATATAAGTGCGTGTGCATGCCCGATAGAGCATATTAATATATGTGAACCGGACAATGCTTTACCGCCCATGAGTTTAAGTGAGCTGCCACAAACTTTGCAAGAAGCTTGTGTTCGCGCTGGCTGGCCTAAGCTTATGCCAGTGCAAGAGTTATCCTTGCCCTATCTATTGGCTCGTAGAGATTTAATGGTGCAATCTCGCACAGGTAGTGGTAAAACAGGTAGTTATTTATTACCACTTTTACGTCATCTGTCGCCAGAGCGTCACGTTGTACAAGCCTTAGTTCTTGTACCTACACGCGAACTAGCTCTGCAAGTTGAGCGCGAAGCAAAAGTGCTTTTTGCAGATACAGGTATTAATGCAACAGCTGTTTATGGTGGAGTAGGTTATTCTAGGCAATTAGAAGCCTTAAGAAGTGGCGTTCAATTAGTGGTTGGTACACCTGGCCGAGTTTTAGATCATCTTTTACGACGTAGCCTTAGTTTAGATGTTTTACGAGTGTTGGTCTTTGACGAAGCAGATCGCATGCTCTCTATAGGTTTCTACCCTGACATGAAGGAAGTGCAACGCTACTTACCAAGAGGTAAGATTGCCACCTGTTTGTTTTCAGCAACTTACCCTCCTCATGTATTGCAATTAGCCAAAGAATTTATGTCTGTGCCAGCCATGCTTTCCTTATCACAAAAACAAGTACATGTGGCCGAGGTGCAACATCTATTTTGTGTAAGTAAAGCTATGGATAAGGATCGCGCGCTTATTCGCTTGGTAGAGATGGAAAACCCAAGCTCAGCCATTATTTTTTGTAATACCAAGGCCAATGTGCACTATGTTGCTGAAGTTCTTAAAGGTTTTGGTTACGACGCGGATGCTCTTTCAGCTGATTTATCTCAAAGTAAGCGTGAAAATGTTTTGGAAAAAATACGTAAAGGAACTTTACGCTTTTTAGTGGCCACTGATGTTGCTGCACGCGGTATTGATATTCCAGACTTATCCCATGTATTTCTTTATGAAGTTCCAGAAGACCATGAAAGCTACATTCATCGCGCAGGTCGCACTGGTAGAGCCAATGCCGCAGGTACAGTCATTAGCTTAGTGGATGTTATGGAAAAACTAGAGCTTGAACGTATTGCCAAAAAATTTAATATACCCCTTATAGTGCGTGATAATCCATCTGATGAAGATATATCACACATGGTAGGGCAAAGGCTAACCGCACTTTTAGAAGCTCGTTACCGCAAGCTTACAGGTCTTGAGCGTGAAAGGATGCGTCGTTTTAATCCCATTGTGCAAACATTGTTACAGCAAGATGAAAGCCTTAGGTCACAGGTGCAAGAGTCACAACATGTATTAATTAACATGCTTTTAGATGATTTTTATCAAGAGAGTCTTAATATTGCACCAAACCCAACTCCATCCAGTAAGGATGTACCTGCGGCTTTTAAGCGCAAACGTAAAAATAAACGACCCAAAACAAGTCAGAGCAGGGGTAGCAAAAATGACTAATCCAACAATACCACTAAGTGATGCAAAGGAAGTGGCAGAAATCTTTGAGTCCCTATTGGGCACCGTAGATTTTAGCCATGAATTGCGCATGTTTAAAGTTGGAAGATTTAATAGATCTTTGCGCAAAACCTTGCTTAACGAATTTGAAGGTACTTATATTGGGCTGTGGGCTTTAGCTCTTGAGCAATCTTTTCCTAAAAATGCACAAGAAATTTTTGATTGCTTTTTACAAAAATATCTTGAAAAATTTGCACCTAAGCATAGGTCAGTAATATCAGAAAAAATTAAGGCTTATCGCGCTATGATACTTAGTACTGGAGATAAAGACTTTAGCCATGTAAGTAGACATCTACTTTCTTTTGCAAAAATCGAAGATAGCGCCCTAAAAGCCGAAACCCTGCGTTTATCTCTAGTTCTGCGTAATCACTATAGTTTTATTTTTCAACGCCTTGTATAAGTATGCATGTAATTAACTCTGCACAAGAATTTATTCTAGATAATGCTAATTATGCTGGAACATGCGTAAGTATAGGCAATTTTGATGGTGTACATGTGGGCCATCAAAGTCTTTTACATCGTACTCTTGCACAGTCCATACAACAAAATTTAATGCCTGTACTGGTTACTTTTTGGCCACATCCTCTAACCATTCTTGCCGGAGCAAGAGCTCCATCACTTATTACCCCACAAGCAGAACGGCTACAACATTTTGCTAAGCATGGTATAGCCTTAACCTTAGAACTACCTTTTAATAAAGAACTTGCTACCCTTAACCCAGAGGAATTTGTAAATCATGTGCTTGTTCCCTTAAAGTGTCAGCATCTCATTATTGGATATGATTTTTCTTTAGGCAAGAATAGGGCTGGTAATTTTGAAGTATTACACAGCCTTGGCAAAAAGTACTCTTTTAGTGTTGAGCAGATGCCCCCAGTCATTGCCCTTGATGCGGTGGTTAGTTCAACTCGCATTCGTGATCTTATTAAATCCGGTGACTTATGGGATGTACAAAGTTTACTTGGACGCTACTATACCATTAAGGGCAAAGTTATATCTGGACATGGGCGTGGAGCAGGGCTTGGATTTCCTACCGCTAATATTGAAACTGATTATGCAACCATACCACGCCAAGGCGTATATGCCACATGGGTTACAGGCTTAAATGACAAAAATAACTCCAAGCAAAATGCTTGTCCTGCAGTGACCAATGTGGGCTATGTACCAACCTTTGGTAATGAAAAGTTAAGCATTGAGAGTTTTTTCCTAGAGGGTGATCATGATGTATACGGGCAAGAAATTAGCCTTTCTTTTGTGCAAAGAATTCGTGATGAACAACGCTTTGAAAGTGTTGCTGCCTTGGTAGAGCGCATCACTAAGGATACAGAAGTTGCACGTAATATTTTAGATTCTGCACCCAAGCCATAGCTTTTTGGAGTAGGGGATGCTTTTTCTTAACAAAAAATATATTTTTCCGCCAAGTCACATATAAGCAAATAATAGCCAAGTAGGCATTACCATCACACTTGCTTGTCCTGCACTTTACATGTATGAAGGGCAGGTCAAACAATGAAATCATTTAATAACCTAAAATAAAAATAAAAAATTATGCAACCAGAAATACTTGCTCCAGCTGGAGATAAACCATCGTTTTTAGCAGCCCTTGCTGGCGGTGCTGATGCCATCTATCTTGGACTTAAACACTTTTCTGCTCGTATGCAGGCTGAAAACTTTAGCATAAGCGAATTGGCCGGACTTGTGGACCTTGCACGCTCTAAAAATACTCGTGTCTATGTGGCTATGAATACATTAGTGAAGCCACAAGATGTGGGCAGTGCAGCTAATCTCATCGGTCGCCTTGCTCGTGATGTAGAGCCTCATGCCCTAATTATTCAAGATATGGGATTTATAAATTTAGCCCGTCAAGCCCATTTTGAAGGTGAACTTCACCTTTCAACTCTTGCCAATATTACTCATCCGGCAGGACTTTTGGCCGCTAAAAATATGGGAGCGCAAAGGGTAATTTTGCCGCGCGAACTTAGTATTGATGAAATACGTCTCATGGGTGAGTCTTGCCCAAGTAAACTTGAGTTAGAGTTATTTGTACATGGGGCATTATGTTATTGCGTATCTGGGCGGTGTTATTGGTCTAGTTATATGGGTGGTAAAAGCGGTTTGCGCGGACGCTGTGTGCAACCTTGTAGACGTGTATATCGTCAAGGTGGTAATTCCATTCCAAGTTCCATAGGAGGTGATGCTAAAAATGCTAAGGGTAAACGCAAGCCACAATTTCAACCTAAAAAAACTGGTAAAGTGCATAGTGGGCGTTATTTTTCTTGTTTAGATCTTTCATTGGATGTGCTTGCTAAAACCTTGCTAGACATACCAAATTTAAGTTCTTGGAAAATTGAAGGGCGTAAAAAAGGGCCACATTATGTATATCATGTGGTTACAGCCTATAAAATTTTACGTGATAATCCAAATGATTCCAAAGCTAAAAAAATGGCTGAGGAATTCTTAAATATGGCTCTTGGACGTCCAAGCACACGGGCTCGCTTCTTACCGCAAAAACAAAATACCCCTACTAACCCCTATGAACAAACAAGCTCCGGACTCCTGGTGGGTAAGTGTGGTATTGATAGTGAAGGACACGCCTTTATTAAAGCTCATCAAGAATTATTGCCTAAGGACTACTTACGTATAGGTATTGAAGATCAAAGTTGGCATAGTACTCTTAGTGTGACAAAACGTGTACCCAAAGCTGGAACCTTAGTTTTGCGTGTACCAAAGCATAAAACGCCTAAGGCTGGCACGGCAGTCTTTCTCATTGACAGACGTGAGCCTGAGCTTTTAGCCTTGTTAAGCCAAGGAGAGCGTGAGCTTGCAAAACACAAGAAAGGAACTTCAACCCACATAGATATAAAACTAAAATTTGCAGAACATATAAAAGCACGTAAGCGTGCTGATATGATTTTACGTGCCAATATACCATATGGACGCGAAACCCGTGGTACAAAAGGTGCCCATATGGCCCTTTGGATTTCACCCAAGGCCCAAGAGCTTTCGCGAACAATAGTGCCTAAGGTGGCTTGGTGGCTACCCCCAGTTATTTGGCCAGAAGAAGAAAAGACATATACACGCTTAATTACACATCTGCAACGATGTGGTGCCAAACATTTTATATGCAATGCACCGTGGCAAATGTCACTTTTTAATAATGTGGACGAGCTAGACTTAATGGCTGGGCCATTTTGCAATGTGGCCAATGCAGCTCATATTAATATGCTAAAAGATATGGGATTTGCTGCTACATTCGTTAGCCCTGAATTGGCACAAAAGGATTTATTAAGTTTGCCAAAACAAAGCTCGTTACCATTAGGTATTGTGCTTAAAGGCTTTTGGCCCATCGGTATAGCACGCTTTGGGTTAAACGGCATTAAAGCCAATGAACCCTTTGCAAGCCCCAAGGGTGAAGTATTTTGGGCCAGAAACTATGGTAGTAATACTTGGCTTTACCCAGCTTGGCCTTTAGATCTTAGTGAAAAGCGCAATCAGCTTGAAATGGCTGGCTACAGCTTCTTTACTGAAATAGAAGAAAATCCACCTGCAAATTTACCAGAAATACGCAGAAGTAGTTTATTTAACTGGGATAATGAGTTGCTGTAACCTTAGCAATATCCCTTATGTGGGTAAGCAATTCTAAGTAGTCGACGCTTAAAAATATAATAACATTCTAAAATAGTATAATTTTATTGAAAAATAGTAATAAAAA
>CAYJLD010000043.1:0-19618 GCA_964371195.1 uncultured Desulfovibrionaceae bacterium
CAATAAAATTATACTATTTTAGAATGTTATTATATTTTTAAGCGTCGACTAATTACTTTAAAGGGAGCCACATGCCTTGGCCATTAAACAAAGCCACCACATTAACTTGCTTGGCATATTGAGCTTCTGGGATAAGCAATTGAGCAGGCTTGCTTAAATTATCCAAAATAAAAACTTTTTTATTATGCCGTGCAGCCAACACCACATGCATACCCTTATTAATATTATCTCTTAAAAACACAATCCATAAGTCACTGCTGGGCCAAGAAAAATATTGTAGGGCAAAATACTTACTTAAGGCATAATCCTCACAATCACCAGCTCTCTTTCTTAAAAACTCTTCAGGTGTTGCCCAATATTCTTTTGCCTTATAGGTATAAGCATCTTCACGGGAGGGGATACGATTAAAAAAACCATTAATATTACGTAGTTTTTTTGTTCCGTCCATTTTAGGAAATAGCTTTGATAAATTAGCCCATTGCTCCTTATGTTGAACGGGCAAGGGAATATTTTTCACTTCGAAAATATTTTGATCATGCTTTGCTACTATTTCATTCCATTGAGTACGAATTTTGCTAAAATTAGGTGGCAATTGCACATCACCAACCAAGATAAAGTCTTTTTGTAAAATATTAATTCTTGGTGCGTTTTTTGATACATTGACGGTAAATTCATTCTTAGCATAAGTAACACTTGAACTAATACATAAACTGAAAATTAAAAGTAATAATATTTTAAACTTATACATACTTACCTATGGACCGGAGGCCCTTTTTTTATCATCCAGCAATAGAACAAGCACAGTTAATACAATAAGCATAGCTCCAAGCCAGCCAAAGCCGGAAAAGCTTTCTCCCCATATAACCCAAGCTGCAATAGTGGCTACCACAGGCTCAAGAGTAGCAAGTACGGCAGCCTTGGTAGGATTTAACCGCTTTATACCCTCGCAATAAGTCCAGTAAGCAATATAAGTGCTTATAAAAGCTATACCAATGATAGCGAACCAAGCCACAGCACTAAGATCAAAGTTTAGATTAATAAAGGGCAAGATACACAAGGCCGCCACCAATGAGCTATATCCATAAAGTGTAAAAGGACTATAGCTTGCCATATATTTTTTTGTTACAATATAATGTGTTGCATATAAAAAACCTGAAAGCAAACCAAAGAAAATGCCCATCAAAGGTAATCCTTGACTTATGCCTTGGCTGGCAAGAGCTGGCCCAGCTTCGTTTACATCAGCTGTATCTATACCTGACACACTAATTAACATAACTCCTATTAGAGCCATGGCAATAGCAATTAGCGTTATGGTGGTAAAACGCAAACCAAAAAATATGCGTGAAAAAACTGCTACCCAAGCTGGAGCTGTATATAACAGTACCGCAGCTAAAGGCGCTCCACCATCACGCACAGCATATTGATAAGCCACAAAAAAACTGGCTATGGAAAAAATGCCAAAAAGACAAAAAACTACAAAATCATTGCGGCTATGGATGCGTAAATCTTTTTTATATGCAGCATGCAGTAACATAAAAAGACCACCAAGCAAGGCTCGCCAAAAAGCCACATCTAGAGGGCCAGGGCCTTCATTCATGGCAATGCGCCCAAGAATACCCAAAAAGCCCCAACAAGTGGCTGCTATAAAAATAAAAATATAGCCGGCATAAATTTGCATGCTTAAAGCCTCAGTGTTACTCAGGTGTATAATTTATTAAAATTTTCTCCAAGGTTGCTAAAAATGCATCTAGTTGAGCTTGCTCTACAGTTAGGGCAGGCAAAAGACGCAAAATTGTATCTTGAGTTAAATTACAAATAAAGCCTTGCTCTAATAATGTTTCCCAAATTTGTTTACCTGGGAAATTTAGTTCAATACCAAGCATAAGCCCAGCACCACGCACCTCTTTAATCTTACCTGGAACCCTTTGAGCAAGTTCATGCGTTTTTTGCATAAAATCTTGCCCTAGCTGATTTGCACGCTCGGCAAGATTATCACGCAAGAAAATGTCAATACATTTGTGGGCAACAGCTGCAACTAAAGCATTGCCGCCAAAAGTAGTAGCATGGCTACCTGCTTCAAAACCAGCTGCCACAGTATCCGTAGCTAAAATACCACCCATGGGCAAACCGTTGGCTAAGGCTTTGGCCATACTAATAATATCTGGCTTTACGTCAAAATGTTGAAAAGCCCAAAACTTACCACTACGGCAAAGACCAGTTTGGATTTCATCAACTAAAAAAAGAATATCTTTTTCACGACAAAGAGCCTCAATACCTGTGATGTATTCTTGAGTCATGGGGCGTATGCCGCCTTCACCTTGAATAACTTCAATCAAAATTCCAGCACTTTGAGGAGTAATAGCTGCACGAAGAGCATCCATATCACCCCAAGGAACTTGCTTAAAACCTTGCGGCATGGGCATAAAGCCATCTTGAAAACGTTCTTGACCCGTAGCGGCAACAGTGGCTAAAGTTCTACCATGAAAACATCCACTTAGAGTAATAATTTCAAAAGCATCACGTTTTTTTACGCGTTGCATATATCGTCTTGCAAGTTTAATTAAGGCTTCGTTAGCCTCAGCTCCGGAGTTGCAAAAAAAGGCCTTGTGCATATGACAAGTGGAAAGTAGCTTTTCTGCTAAATCCAATTGTTCTTCTTGATAAAATAAATTGCTAACATGCCATAATTTACTAGCTTGTTCGCTAACACATTGAGCAAGCTCTTTATTACAATGACCAAGACTAGTAACAGCAATACCTGCTAATAGATCAACATACTCTTTATTATCCACATCCCAAAGTAACGAACCTTCACCTTTAATGGTAGAGATAGGATAGCGGCCATAGGTGCGAAAAAGTAATTCTTCTTCTCTTTTTTTCAAGGCATTAAACTTATCTGAAGTTTGTGGCATATTAATCTCCAATATAATTTATGTATTAATTAAATTTTACCAGTATGTCCAAAACCACCTGCTCCGCGCTCGGTACTATCTAGCTTGGTACAAAGCTCAATAGTGGCGTGCAAAGTAGGTTGAAAAACTAATTGAGCAATACGCTCGCCCTTGGTTATTTGTTGAGCAGTATTAGAGGTGTTGAGTAAAAAAACCTTAATTTCACCTCTATAATCATTATCTATTACCCCGACACCTTGAGCAACAGTTAGGCCTTTTTTTGCTCCAAGACCACTACGTGAATAAACAAAACCAGCCACATTGGGCAAAAGTGGCTCTATGGCAATACCAGTGGGGATAAGGGCACGCTCACCTGCTTGGATAGTTAGCATTGCATCAGCAATACAGGCGCGTAAATCCATGCCAGCCGAGTTTGGCGTAGCATAGCTTGGGCCGCCTTCATATAATACTTCAGCTTCTGGGTGCGTGTAACATAAGCGTACAAAAAAATTATTAGTATCGTGCATGGACTTTTGTATGCCAATTTGCTTTAAAGCGCAAATCTGTACTGTGATATTTTTTTCATGCTTGACATGTAACCCATTGCCCTCTATATGGCGTTTATATTTTATTTAACCTGCGACAAATAATTGGATGAGAATATGTTACGTGGATTTTTATATGCCATTATAGCTGCTTGCACTTTTGGGCTGATTCCTCTTTTTAGTGTGCCCATAATGCAAAGTGGACTGAATGTATCATCCATTTTGTTTTTTCGTTTTGGCTTTTCAGCCATCATTATAATGTGTATGGCTTTAGCTAAGGGTTACACTTTACGCATTTGCTTTAAGGATTTTGCAAGATTTTTATGCATAGGGTTTTGTTATGGGCTTAGTGCTATAACTTTCTTTTGGGCATTTAATTATATGGACACTGGAATTGTTGCAACAGTCCAATACTGTTATCCTCTTTTTGTAGTATTAATAATGGTTTTTTTCTTTGGGGAGCGGTTTAGACCATCAACGCTAATGGCCTCGCTCTTAATCTGCCTTGGAGTTGCAGTATTTTCTTTACAAGACACGAGCAAGGTTGAGGTAAACCTTATAGGTATGACCTTAACTATTTTTTCTGCTGTGCAAATGGCATTGTACGTTGCAGGCATTCAAATTTTTAAATTTGAAGTAAAAAATTCCATGTTAATTAGCCTATATATCATGGTGAGTGGGACAATATTTGCTAGCCTTGCTAGTATTTATGAGGGTGGGCTTAGTTTGCCAAACTCATACTTACAATGGAAAAATCTAATCTTATTAACCTGTATAACAGGCGTTATTTCAACTTCTGCCCTTGTACGTGCAGTGCAATACATAGGTCCTTCCCTTGCTTCTATCTTGGGAGGTTTAGAACCTGTAACGGCCATGTTGGTGGGTATTTGGGTTTTTAGTGAAATTTGTACTTTATGGAATGTTGTGGGCGCATTATGTATTGTAGGTGGCGTTACCTTAGTGGCAGTATGCGCGCATAGGCGAGGAAGTATAAATTAAACACCATCAATTGCTCAATGGTGTTTAATTTTTGCTAACATTTTTCTAACTGTGATTTTCTATCAAATCACGCATTTTATTACTAAGGCTTTGTAAGTCAGGCTTTGCAAATTGTGCATCTGCCCCCACCGTATTGCATTTTTTAATTAAACTATCATTGATTAGTGATGAAAACATAGCCACAGGCAAAACATTAAGCACCGGATGATCTTTAACTTGCTTGCATAATGTTAAGCCATCAAGAGCTGGCATTTCAATATCAGAAATAATACCTTCAATATAGTCTGTTATGGGTTTATCATGCACAGCGGCTTCATCAACTAGTCTAGTCAATAAATTCCAAGCATCTTGACCATCAACAGCTTGCTGCACAATAAATCGTCCTTCCTTTTGAAGTAAATCAAGTACAAGGCGACGAATACTTGTGGAGTCATCCACATGTAAAATGCGATATTGGCGATCTTCTGGTTTAACTGCTGACTCAGCATCCATATGCATAGCCATATCTGGATGCATTTCAGCAACTATTGCTTCAAGGTCGAGTAAGAATATGACCCTATCATCCATGCGTATAACACCTGTTACAGCACTACGGCTCATTTTTTGAAGTAATGCACCGGGTGCTTCAACATCAGTCCAGCTAAGGCGATAAATACGATTTACGCCTGAAACTTGGAATGCTGTGATGACAGTATTAAATTCTGTAACAATAATTTTTGAATCTTCGCCTTGAATGGACGGACTATTTAAGTATTTTGCAACATCAATCAATGGTACAATGCGCCCGTTACGATGAGCAAACGCCCCAAGCACAGCAGGGTGGCGCATTTCAGGCATTGTGGTAATTTTTTGAGGTCGGATAATTTCTACCACCTTGGCAACGTTAATGCCATAATGACCTCTGTACCCTTCCTCTTCAACATAGAACTCCATTATTTCGAGTTCATTAGTACCAGATTCTAAAAGAATATTTGTCTGCGCCATCAGCTTCTCCCATGGTGCTGTAAGTCTATATTATGACTACAAGTTTACTTACAGCGCATGATCCTAGATTAAATTACAATTATCTGCGTTAATACTATACGGTTAAAATACAAACATCTTTAGGGTATTCTTAATGCACTTGGAATTTTTTGTATGCTACTAGCATTACATACGAGATACAAGTTAATTATCAAGTATTTATTCACAAAATAATGGAAATTCGCGTGCGAACTTCTCAACTTCTTTACTTAAGGCGTTAAGGGCATTAGTATTTTCCACTTGGCTTAGGGCTTGAACAATCCACTCAGCAACCTTATGCATGTGCTCTTCCTTCATGCCTCGTGTAGTAAGGGCAGCTGTGCCTAAGCGCACTCCACTTGTAACAAAGGGAGAACGTGTTTCAAACGGAACAGTATTTTTATTGACAGTAATCCCTGCTAAATCAAGAGCGTATTCAGCATCCTTACCAGTAATATTTTTCTTAGTCAAATCCATGAGTAGCAAGTGGTTATCTGTTCCACCAGATACAAGCTCATAACCAGCATCCATAAGACAACTTGCTAGAGCCTTGGCATTTTTAAGCACTTGTTCTTGATAAGTCTTAAACGAAGGGCGCAAAGCTTCACCAAAAGACACAGCCTTGGCTGCAATGACATGCATAAGTGGCCCACCTTGAATGCCTGGGAATATTTGACTATTTAAGGTTTTTGTCATATCCTCTGTAGATAAAATCATGCCACCACGTGGACCACGTAAGGTTTTATGGGTAGTTGTAGTTACAATATGGGCATGAGGTATGGGGGAATCATGTACTTTTGCAGCCACAAGTCCTGCAATATGTGCCATATCAACAATTAATTTTGCATCAACTTCATCGGCAATAGCTCTAAAGCGCGCAAAATCTATGCTTCTGGCGTATGCAGAGCCACCGGCAATAATTATGGCTGGTTTATGTTCCTTAGCTTGTTTTTCCACTTGCTCATAATCAATATAACCTGTTTCACGCACTACGCCATAAGAAACTATATTGAATAATCGCCCAGAAAAGTTGGCCATACTTCCATGGGTTAAATGTCCTCCATGCGATAAATCCATACCAAGAATGGTGGCTTCTGGCTTAACATATGCAAAATATGCGGCCATATTGGCTTGAGAGCCAGAATGAGGTTGTACATTAATATATGCACAATCAAAAATTGTTTTTGCGCGCTCTATGGCTATATCCTCTGCCATATCTACAAATTCACAACCACCATAGTATCTTTTACTAGGATAGCCTTCAGCATATTTATGCGTAAGTACAGACCCTTGAGCTTCACGCACCGCCGGAGAAACAAAATTTTCTGAGGCTATGAGCTCAAGCTTGCTAAGTTGGCGTTCTTGCTCAAGATTTATAGCTTTTGCAATGTCTGGATCTTTAAGTAGAAGTTCTTGCATAGTGTTTCTCTCTTTGTTTAATTAACTTAATCAAGACACCGTTTGGGGTGTACTTTTTTGACAATGTTTTGTACACAATCTTATAAGTAAGACTTTGCATCATTTATTATACATAATCTTTAGGGGCGTTGATACCAGTCAGTGTGACCAAAAATCAACTGCTGCCCGAAGGGTGCAAAGCATAACATTAGGCGAACTTGTAAGCTTTACGTACACATGGGTACGCGATAGGCTAACTTTGTTTGCCAGTTAAACAACTTATTTTTGCCCTTTTGTTCTGCATAAGTAAATTTTCAAGCAAATGCAAATTTAGCACATAGCATGAAAATAGAGCTAAAAAACTATTGTGCAGAACCCTTATAATGCCAAGATTAAATAAAAACTAAAGGCATTAGCGAAAACACTTATGCCTTTAGTTTTTACTGACCACGCAAATGGTTATTATGTAATAATCCCACGGACAGTAAAAAATTACCCTTCCCAGCGTTTAAAAATCAAACTGGCATTAGTACCACCAAAACCAAAGGAATTACACATGGCATAGGTGCACTGCACTTTTTCTGAGCCATTAGTCATATAATTTAAATCACATTCTGGATCTTTATTATCAAGGTTAATAGTACCAGGAATTACACCATCATGTAATGCAAGCACAGTGAACACACTTTCAATACCACCAGCAGCGCCTAGTAAGTGTCCTGTCATGGACTTTGTAGCTGAGATGCGAATATTTTTAGCATGATCACCAAAGACTAATTTTATGGCCTTGGTTTCACAAGCATCATTCAAGTTAGTGGAGGTGGCATGTGCATTAATATGTTCAATGGCACTTGGCTCAAGCCCAGCATCATTAAGAGCATTTTGCATGGCTTTAGCCATACCCTCGCCACTTTCATGTGGGGCAGTCATATGATAGGCATCACATGAAGTACCATACCCTACAATTTCTGCATAAATTTTTGCTTTACGCTCAAGGGCTTGATCTAAGGTTTCAAGTAATAGTTGTCCACTACCCTCACCAGCCACAAAACCATCACGATTTAAATCAAAGGGGCGAGAGGCTTTTTCTGGTTCATCATTAAGAGTTGATAAAGCCTTGAGAGCTGTAAAACCAGATATACCAAGGGGGGTTATGGTTGCTTCCACTCCGCCCGTAATCATGGTTTGGCTTCGCCCAAGTAGCATTTCACTCCAAGCACTACCAATGGCATGTAAAGCTGAAGCACAAGCTGATGTTGCCACAAAGTTATTGCCCTTAGCCCCTGTAAATATGGCAATTTGACCTGGGGCCATGTTAGCAATAAGCATTGGTATCATAAAGGGAGAAATTTTATTAGGCCCAGCGGACAAAAGCTTATTGTGAAATGCCTCTAGAGTATTCAAACCACCAAGACCAACACCTAGCACAACACCAGTATCATCGGCATTGTTCTCATCAATGGTGAAGTCTGCATGCTTAAGCAGCATTTGCGCGCCCACCACAGCAAATTGTGTGAAGCGATCCATGCGTTTAGCTTGCTTAAAAGGTATATAATCTTCTGGCACAAAATTCTTAACTTCCCCTGCAATGCGTGCAGCATATTCTGACGCATCAAACAAAGTAATGGGTGCTATGCCAGATTTACCGGCAAGTAGATTATCCCATGTACTATGAAGATCATTGCCAATGGAAGTAATGGCTGATAAACCAGTAACTACAACACGCTTGCGGCCCATGCCAAGTCTCCTTGATTATTCATACTTAACATAATAATCAATTTTAATATTATTAATTAAATTTGCGTGCCGGGTTTTGCCCGGCACAAAATTACATTTTGGTTTCAATATAGTTGATAGCATCTTGAACTTTAAGTAAGCCTTGAGCATCATCATCTGCAATTTCAATGTCAAACTCTTCTTCCATAGCCATAATAAGCTCTGTAAGGTCAAGAGAGTCAGCGCCAAGATCTTCTACAAAAGAAGCACCAGGTTTTACTTCTTCAGCGGAAACACCTAGTTGTTCTACAATAATGTTGGTTACTTTTTGAGCTACGTCAGACATACAAGCCTCCAAATTTTAGTTTATTTTTTTATTATCAGCCCGTGCATCACAATGCAAAGGCATAATGTTTTAGCAGTACATACCGCCATTAACAGCAATAATTTGTCCGGTAATATAAGAAGCCTTCGGTGAGGCTAGAAAAGCCACTGTGTTTGCTATATCATCAACACTACCCATACGCTTTAGGGGAATGTTATCTTCATAATTTTTACGCACTTCGTCAGATAATCCAGCTGTCATATCTGTTTCAATAAACCCTGGTGCAACTGTATTTACAGTGATATTGCGGCCCCCAAGTTCTTTGGCAGCAGACATGGTCATACCATGCATACCAGCCTTTGCAGCGGCATAATTAAGTTGCCCAGTATTACCAAATTGACCTACCACTGAAGAAATATTAATAATACTGCCCGAGCGTTGTTTGCTCATAATTTTTGCAGCTTCACGTAAACACACAAAAGCACCACGCAGATTAACATTAATTACATTGTCAAAATCCACGTCCTTCATGCGCATAATAAAACCATCCTTGGTAATACCAGCATTATTAACTAGCACACCCAATTCCACTTGATCTTTAATATGCGTAGCAAAAAATTCTGCAATGGCTTCGCTATCACCAACATTTAAGCAAAATGCTTTAGCTTGCCCACCGTTAGCGCAAATATCAGCTACCACAGCATTGGCTTCATCTGGCTTAGAAACATAAGTTAAAAACACTTGCAACCCTTGCATTGCTAAGGCTTTAGCAATGGCTTTACCTATGCCACGTGATCCACCAGTTACTAGAGCAGTTTTTATCAATTCTTGCATAATATCCCTTTTAGCGTGATTAGGATTTTTTATCGTAAAGTCACCAAAATTTCAATGTGAAAAAAACATAAAAATATCAGCTAAATAAACTCTATAAGCCCTGCACCCCAAGTAAAACCAGCACCCACAGCACTAACTAACACAATATCACTGCTTTTTATGCGCCCGGTATTAAGCGCCTCAGCAATGGCAATGGGTACAGAAGCTGAAGAAGTATTGCCATATTTTTGTACATTGGTAAAAACCTTATTTTCATCTATCTTTAAACGACTGCCAACAGCCTCAATAATGCGTAAATTTGCCTGATGCGGAATAAATAGATCTACTTGGTCAATGCTTATATTATGGTCTTCCAGTACTTCATTACAAACTGCCGTCATGTTACGCACAGCATGTTTGAACACTTCTCGCCCTTGCATATGCAAAAACATTTCCTCACCCACAGGCTCACCAGGGGCATATGATTTATGGGTTCCACCACCAATGGTAATTAAATCATGCAAACTACCATCACTATGGCAGCTAATATTTAACAGGCGCGCTAGAGCTTTTTGTTCAGTGTTTCTAAAGACTACGGCCGCCGCTCCATCACCAAATAAAACACAAGAACTACGGTCTTGCCAATTTAACTTACGAGTTAAAGCTTCGGCACAAATGAGTAAAATATTGGCTTTGGGGGTGGATGCTAAAAAACCTTGAACCATGGTAAGCCCATATAAAAAACCAGTGCAGGCAGCATTAAAATCAAAAGCCATAGCCTTGGTACAACCAAGTTTATGCGCTATAATACCCGACGTGGCTGGGCAAATATATTCAGATGTAGTTGTGGCAACAATTAGGTGGCTTATGTCTTCAGCGGCTAAGCCTGTTTTTTCAAGAGCATCTTTAGCGGCCAAAAAACCCATATCAGAAAGTTGTTCACCCTCAGCTAGGATATGACGTTGTTTAATGCCAGTACGTGTGCTTATCCATTCATCAGTTGTGTCTACAATATTGCTTAAATCATCATTGGTTAAAATGCGAGCAGGGGTGTAGAGTCCAATACCATGTATATAGCAATTATTGTTCATTATTATTTGCTCATGAGGCTAGAAGGCCTTACTAAAACAGGTGAGTTCTTCGTTAGCCATAACACTTTCAGCAAGGCGCACATTGGTTCCCTTACGCACAAAAACGCCACTCATCTTGATGGCGTTACATATGGCTTTTACATTGGATTTTCCATGACAAACTATGGCAAGATTTTTTAATCCTAAAACAGGCGCGCCGCCATACTCCGCATAATCAATGGTTTGAGCAAATTTTTTAAATGCTCCGCTTGCTAACTTTGCACCAATGGCAGGTAGTATGCCTGAAAATAGATTTTTCTTCAAAATACGTAGAAGTGAATGCGAAAAACCTTCACTCATCTTCAAAACAATATTACCAACAAAACCATCACAAACCACCACATCAACTTCACCTGTGAATAAATCACGTCCTTCACAATTTCCTGTAAAGTTAATGTTTTTTGCCATTTTAATTAATTCATATGCTTCTTTAACCTGCAAATTGCCTTTGCCTTCCTCTTCGCCAATGCTAAGTAAACTAATACGAGGTGAAGCATACTCCAAAAGATCGCGTGCAAAGGCGTCACCCATAAGCCCAAATTGAAACAAGTGATACGGCCTACAATCTACTGTAGCCCCACAATCTAAAAGTACCAATGGGTTTTTTTCTGTGGGTAGGATGGCAGTTAAGGCTGGGCGTTCAACTCCGGAAACACGCCCAAGAATAAACATACCACAAGCCACCGTGGCTCCAGAGTGACCAGCACTCACTAAAGCATCAGCTGCACCATCATGCACAAGGCGACAGGCCACCTGAATGGACGCATTTTTTTTGCGTCGCAAAATATCAGATGGCTTTTCATTCATATGTACCACATCATCAGCGTGAATAATCTCATATTGCGCATTCTCTAAGTTCAATAATTCAAGCTCAGATTCAACACGTGCAGTATCGCCAACCAGCAATACTTTAAGATCATGAAGCTTTGCGGCCTCAATGGCAGCGTGCACCACTACAGAAGGGCCAAAGTCGCCCCCCATAGCGTCCACAGCGATGATGGGTTTGCTACTCATTAACCTTGGTCTTGAGCAGTGGAAATCACCTTACGGCCTTTATATGAGCCGCAACTTCCGCACACACTGTGAGGTACAGTAGGCTCTCCGCAGCTGCAGTAAATAACTGCAGGTATAGCTACACGGTCATGAGAGCGGCGCATGCCTTTTCTAGAACGAGATTTTTTGTTTTGTTGAACAGCCATTTTATTCTCCTATGTATTGTGCAAAATGCACATTAAGTATTTATATACATTGCTATTATAAGCAAAATAGTATTTTAGTAATTTTTAATTACTTATTCTGATGCCTTAACTTTAAGGTTACGCAACACAGCAAAACGTGCATCGCCACCTTCTTGCCTGCAAAGGCAAGTACTATCATTCAAATTTGCACCACAAATGGTACATAAACCTTTACAGTCCGTCGTACAAATTGGACGCAAAGGCAAGGCCAACATAAATTCTTCCCAACATAAATCGGCCACATTTAGTACAGGCACAGCATTTTCAATCTTAATATGACTTAAAACCTCACCTTCACTATCAAGGTCATCGTCATCAAAATCATCACTATAACCTAAGGCCGCATCCGGTGAGCTTTCAAAGCGTTCAATTTGGGCATCAAGACTTACTTGCATGGGCTCAGCACAGCGGTTACAGGGCACTTCAATATTACCTATCATCTGGCCACGTATCATAACTCCCCCGGGCATGGGGATAAGATTTAAAGTGGCAGAAACGGGGTCAACTATGCGGCATTGCATATGAAATTCGTCGAGTGGATCACTCCAAATCTCTGGATTATCCACTACAATATGCTGCCCTTGGGGGGGGATATCATTAACTATAATTTGATGCTTGCCCATGTTGCCCTCGTGAACTGAGCTATTTACATGGGCTTACCCCATTATGTCAAGAAATTATGCTCGCTTTTTTCTTTATTTATTATACAAACTCTACATAAAAAATCATGCATACACTTATGTAGTTTTATTCTCATAAGTTTATACAAATATCAAGGCCAAGGCTAAAGCAACAAAAACCAATGCAGCCAACCTGTTAATAAGTATTTGGTACTTAGGTGAGCTATTAAACCAATGTGCTAACTGCCCTCCTAAAATGGCCACGAGACCAAAAACAATAAAGGTGGCCAAAATAAAAATACCACCTAAAATGCTCATTTGTGGAGCAAGGGGGCCACGCGCTAGGTCCACAAATTGAGGTAGCAAAGCAAGAAAAAACAATGCCACCTTGGGATTGGTTATATTCATTATAATGCCACGACGATACAAGGCAAAATACCCTATAAATTCTTGATTTTTCAATGCAGCCTCACTACTACCGGCTTTAAATGTAAGCCAAGCCAAATATATAAGATAAGCAGCACCAATGAGTTTTAAGACAAAAAATGCCGTGGGAGAATTTTGAAAAATAATGGATACACCAAAGGCTACTCCAAGAGTATGCACCAATATTCCTGTCATAAGACCAAAAACGGTAAAAATACCTGCCTTTGCGCCATATAAGGCCGATTGAGTTAGGACAAAAATATTATCTGGTCCGGGAGCAATGGCTAGAATTAGTGCAGTAACAAAAAAAGCAAAGCCAACATCTAATGGTATCATAAATTAACCCACAATTTCAGACCGCTGATTTTAAAAATTATGAAGAAAAAGCCCTTGGTAACCCAAGCCTTGCCTTGCCTCACAACATTCAAATCTAGAGTAAGTTTTATTCCTTGGAAGCTTTAGTTGCCTCTTGAATTCTTTGCAAAATATAACCACGCATATTTGCATCATCTTCTTCAAGATTAAGGCACAGGGCATCTTCACCCAAAAGTCCTTGGGGCACAAAGTCGCCAAGCTCTTCTGGATCACTAACCATCTGAGCATAAAAACAAATGGAAAGCCAGCGAGCATCTGGTTCATCATCCACTACATCTATCATCACAAATAAAGGTTGCTTGCTTTGAGATATATGCTTAGCGCGTAAGGAATAGCTAACTCCGGGGCGTTGTTTAAAATCCAAAATTATATCGGGCTGTTTTTGTAACCATGCATAATATTCCAAAAAAGCCTGTTTACCTCCAAGAGGATCACTTTGCCAAGTTTCAAGCCATGTATTTATTTCTACTGTAATATTATTCATAAACTCTTCTTCAATATAACTTTGTAATATTTTTATTTTCTTAGCCCGTGGTGTACGTTTAATTTTTTCTTCCAAGCGGGCGGCATTTTGACGATTTTTACATATAGCAAAAGTATGCAATTGTACCGGTCGTCTATGGCGGGTATACTTTGCCCCTCCACTTATGAGTCCATTATGTTCCTTAAGGCGACGCTCTAAATCCGTTGTTATGCCACAATACAAGCTATTATCTTGACAAAGAACAAGATAAACATACCATTTTTGCATAAATATTAAGCAAAGTCAGGATCAATGGCTGCCTTACCATTGGCTAGCATAATGCGAACATAGTGCAAACTACGCTCATCTACTGGTATTATAGGGAAGCTTCCTTCACAGCTATCACACTTGACCATGGCAGGCTGCGAGGGAGAAACTAATGGAACATGCCTACCGCAATGAGGACAAGGATAAAAAAACAATAATTCCATGCCCTCAGGTGCAACTGGTTGTATGGGTTTTGACGACATCAGCAGTGCTCCGCAAGATTGTTACCCTGCATGCTAGCAGGTTGTTCTTTTTGCCATAATGCTATCATGGTTGGGGCTACATCGGCTAGTGCACCATCAATTAACTTTTGGCACTTATCATCTTGAATCAAGATACATGGCACAGGATTGGTGGTATGCGCTGTTTGTGGTTGCCCTTGCTCATCTAACATTCTTTCGCAATTACCATGGTCAGAAATGATAAGCATACGCCCATGCGTTGCGTTCACCGCTTCAAGCATACGACCAACACAATTATCTACAGCTTCGCAAGCAGCTATGGCCGCATCAAGTACACCTGTATGCCCCACCATATCACCATTGGCAAGGTTACAAACTATTAAGGTATACTGCTTACTATGTAATGCTTCCACACATTTATCCGTCACTGCATGGCAGCTCATGGCTGGGGCAAGGTCATAGGTTGCCACATCGCGTGGTGAGGGAACTAGGATGCGATCTTCACCTTCAAATGGTTCTTCACGTCCCCCATTAAAGAAGTAAGTTACATGAGCATATTTTTCCGTTTCAGCTAAGCGTAATTGCTTGCAACTCCAAGTAGAAACCACTTCACCAAGCCCCATACTTAAACTTTCTTTAGGAAAAGCTACTGGCAAACTAAAGGATGCGTCATATGCGGTCATGGAAGCAAGTTCTGTAAATTTAGGCATGTGCCCACGCTCAAAACCATTAAAGTCTTGCAAAGTTAAAGCTTGCACAAGCTCACGCATGCGATCAGCCCTAAAGTTAAACAAAAACAAGGCATCATTATCTTGCCAAAGCCCTTGGGTATTTACAATGGTAGGCTTAATAAATTCATCTGTAACATTATCTTTATATGACCCTTCAACAGCGACACTTGCACTATGGGCACTTTGACCTACACCATGTATTAGTAAGTCCCAAGCTTGCTTAACTCTGTCCCATCTTGTATCGCGATCCATAGCATAAAATCTACCACATACAGTGGCAATGCAGGCTTTGCCTGATGGATTTTGTGCATTAATTGATGTTAGGCTATTTTCCAAATCATTTATATATTCAATTCCCTTATGTGGCCCAGTATCGCGCCCATCCATAAAGCAATGAATAAAAACTTGTAAGCCAGATTGTACAGCAATCTTGGTTAGCTCTTTTAAATGATTAATATGACTATGCACACCACCATCAGACAAAAGACCAGCTAAGTGTAATCGTCCACTGGCAGCTTTAGCTTTGTTTATAATATGATTATATACTGTATTTTTATTTAGTTCATCTTTTTCAATGGCCATATCAATGCGCGTCATATCCTGAAAAAATACCGAACCTGCTCCAATGGTCAAATGACCTACTTCTGAATTGCCAATGTAGCCGTCAGGCAAACCTACAGCATGCCCTGAGGCTGCCAATTTGCTATGCGCATAGTCTGTAAATAAACTATCCATAACCGGAGTCTTAGCAAGGCTTGGAGCATTACCAGGCCCCGCTGCAGCAAGCCCCCATCCATCAAGAATGAGTAGCAGAGTTGGAGTTAGATTTGACATATATATTCCTGCACTATGTATCTAAAGTTGTTTTTTGAGGCATTTCGGCCCAAAGCGACTCTAAGTTATATAGATGGCGCACAGGCTCTTGAAAGATATTTATTACAATATCATTGAGATCTAATAAAATCCATTGCCCAAGTTGCTTGCCTTCCATATGCAAAAATTCAAAATTTTCACGCTTGCAAAATGTAGAAATATTTTCGGCCAGACTTTGAGCATGTCTTATAGATGAGGCACTAATAACAAGCATGGCTTCGGCAAAAGTATTTTGATGTGTAAGATTTAACACTACAGGTTCTTTGGCTTTATGCTCAGCCACAAAGTCTAGTAACTTAGCCATTTTTTCTGCTGTGGGTAGTGAAGAATATTTTTTTTTCATAATGCTCCAAAATTATATTTTATTGATAGCTAGGCGTTTATGACCTTTGTGCCATCAAAAATATGTAAATATTTACTGCTGTAACATCCCATTGTATCTTAAAGTTATGAGAAGTGCAAATTTGCCCTGTACAGATTTTTTGATATACATCACCTATTCTTTTTACGTCAAACAAAGTGATTGTAACTCAGCATAAACATTATAAAAAAAACCTCAAGCCGCGCAAATATATCTTATATTTATAATCAAATCCTTAGTGCTATTTATGCTTTGTCTTTATATGGTGATGTGTTAAAAGGTCTTTATGTTACTTTATATTCATGTACCTTTTTGCCGTACTAAATGTACTTATTGTGCTTTTCACTCTGTGGGTGTGGGTAAGGGTGTTAACATATTACAGCATGAACCATTTTGTAAATATATTGACACCTTATTCATGGAACTTGCGATGTGGAGTGATCGATATAAAGGCATGCCCATACAGTCCATCTTCTTTGGAGGTGGAACACCAAGCTTGCTGCCGGCTAAAGTTGTCAAACTTTTACTTGAGCGTATCCATAAAAACTTCACCGTACAAGAAGATGCAGAAATAACTCTTGAAGCTAACCCTGAATCTTTGCGCTCAAAACAACATATTCGTGGCCTTTTAAAGGCTGGGGTTAATCGCCTCTCCATTGGCTTGCAAAGTTTAGATGATGTTTATTTACGTCAACTTGGCCGTTCACATAGAGTTAAGGATAGCCTTTATGCCGTTATGCTTGCGCGTGAAATGGGTTTTGCTAATATTAATGTGGATTTAATGTGGGGTTTACCTTCTCAAGGGGTTAGAAATTGGCTTAACACCTTGCGCGAAGTTACTCGCATGAAGCCCAATCACATTTCTACCTATGGTTTAACACTTGAAAAAGGTACTGGACTTGAACATGACTTTAGTGAGGGTAAAATTCAATTGCCCACTGAGCGTGATCAATCTGTCATGTTTCTTGAAGGGGCGGCTATTTTAGAAGAGCAAGGCTATCTGCATTATGAAATATCAAATTTTGCACGTATGGGCTTTCAATGTAAGCATAATCTTGGTTACTGGGAAGGTAATGACTATCTTGGACTTGGCCCTTCAGCCACTTCCACCATACAAGGCAGAAGGTGGAGTAATCCTTTGAGCCAAAATTTATGGGCGGATAAAATTGCCAAGGATTGTCTTGATGATGAGGCCATAAATTTAAATGCTACTGAGCGTGTGCTTGAACTTATTATGCTACGTTTGCGCACGGCACGTGGCCTAAGAGTTAAGGCATATAAGGCTTTAACAGGACGTGATTTTTTGGGTGACCACAAAAAACTTATTCAAGCCCTACATGAAAACGGCCTTATTCGCATTCGAGATGGTTATCTACGTCTAACACGCAGTGGCATGTTAGTATCTAATAGTATTTTATCAAATATTTTTTCGCAAACTGAAGCTATGTTAAACACTACACCACCTAAGGAAGATGCCAGTAAAAAAATCGAATAATATAGCTTTACTAAATTTTAATTACGCTTTAGCTCCATGGCCTTTTGTAGCATCAAATCAGCCGTAGTCACTGACTTACTATTGGCTTGGAAACCACGTTGCGTAATAATCATATTCACCATTTCTCTGGCCATATCCACATTAGACATCTCCAACGCATTGGCATGAATAGTACCAAAATTTTCCGTACCGGCTTCACCTAGGGTCATGGTCCCAGCTTCTGGTGTAGCAGAGAAAAAATTTCCCCCTTCACGATATAAACCATCTTCACTAGTAAAACGAGCTATAGGTATTTCAAATAAATCCTTGGACTGGCCATTAGTATATGATCCAATAATACGCCCATTTTCATCAATATCTAGATATGTTAAAGTACCTTCACCATAGCCATCTTGATTATTGGTCAGCTGAGTATTAGATCCACTATAGGCCGTGGTGGCAGAACTTGATATAAGTGGGGACGTACCCATACTAGGCAACAAAGTCCCATCAACGCCCACATCAGCTGCACTTGTCGGTGCATTTTGCCAACCATTTTGTGCTGTTATACCAAGGTTTAGACTTATTCTTTGCCCATTATAACTAAGCTGTGGGGTACCACCTGTTAAAGTTGCCGGAACCCAAGTGCTTAAATCCTGTGTATTAGTAGCATCAGTAGGAGTAAAAGCTGACATATCAATAATTTCACCGCCACCATCAAATGTTAAGGTGCCTGTCATAAGTGGTGTTTCATTAGCGTCATTGGACGTGACCAAAAACTCCATCACACTATTAGGTTCATTACCAGATACACTATCAAAATGTATTGTTAATTCTTGCTTTTGCCCGGCAGCATCATATATCAATAAAGGTTGACTATAGCTAGCACCAGTGGTGCTATTAGCAGCAGTTGGATCATAGTTTTGAGCCATACTAAAGTATGGATCTGTGGTGCTTGATGTATTGTCTGAAATATTTCCAAGATTAAAGCCCAAGTCTAAAACTGTAGTACCACTACCTGGCACCACGTCAAATTTATCAATTTGTATGGGGCCAAGAGCACCTCTGGTGCCATCTTCATTTATGGCATAACCATTGAGCATTTCGCCACCTGGTAGGGTTAAAGTCCCAGTTTCATTAAAGCGAAAATTACCTGCACGTGTATATAAAGTGTCGCCTTGAGCACTGGTTACTTGGAAAAATCCTTTGCCATTAATGGCAAGGTCAGTAAGCTCAATACCTGTTTCAAAAGCACCTTGGTTAAAAGATGTTTTAATGGCATCAATTTGCACACCCATACCCACTTGGCCCATGGCTACAATGGAGTCATCTGTACTATTCCATGACTCACCAATATTACCCTGACTTTGATACATAAGATCAGAGTAGGTAACCATTTGTTGTTTAAAGCCCACCGTACTTACATTGGCAAGGTTGTTGGTCACAACATTTAAACCATTACTTAAAGCTTTCATGCCGGTGGCACCTACGTATAAGGCACTATTCATAACAACTCCTAGGTAGTTACAAAGTGGTTGTCTGCTATCACAGCCCATATGGTAATTTCAAATTAAATTACCATAAATCACAGTACACGGAAAATTTTTCCGCTTTTGGAACTACACAGATACAAAAGCATGTTTTGTGCCAAAACTTTTACGTAAGGTCACTTCTCACGTGATTCCGATTTAGAAAATATTACTATGAGCAGAACTCTTTGCCGAGGCAA
>CAYJLD010000044.1:0-19578 GCA_964371195.1 uncultured Desulfovibrionaceae bacterium
TTACTATTTTCCAATAAAATTATACTATTTTAGAATGTTATTATATTTTTCAAGCTTCGACTAATTGCGAATTGGTAATTCACCCATCATAGCAGGCTTAATGTCCAAAAGCTTAGTACCATTTACGCAGTCAAGACCTCTAACATCTACAGTATCTTGTGTTATTGCTTCAATTTCTAACACTGCTGCTCCTATGGGATTAGGCCTTTTAGGAGAGCGTAAGGCAAACACACCTTTTTCCTTACCACTCTTACAAGAGCGTTGCTCAGGACTTGTATATTTTAAAAGATCAAGCCAATACAATACCAATATCTTTTCCCCAACTTGTAAACCTTTTAGCCCTGCTTGATATTCTTCGTAAATTATAAGTTTGCAAATAGGGCCATCCTCACTAATATTACGTGGGCAATCATCTACAGTTTTATATGGGGTTATTATTTCACCAATAAAATTCCACATATTACACCTTATTCCAAGGCATTTTAGAAAGTAATATGCCAAGCCCACAAAAACCAGATACACCGGCAAATACTAGCCCTGCCCCCACAAAACCTGTGAGTAACATCATAGGATGCCATACAAAACTTCCTAAAAAACCTAATAAAATTAAACTACCAGCTGCAATTAAGATTTGCCGCTCTAGAGGTATTGCTTGTTTTTTACCCACTCGTAGTGGTAATTTAGCATCCTGCCAAGCTGTAATTCCTCCATCTAATATATAGGCATTGGGGTAAAGACTTTTTAAAGTGTTAGCGGCATTTTCTGTGCGCTTACCCGATCTACAAAGAAAAATTACATCCTTTTGCTGTGCATCATTAGTATCTAGTTGTTGTAGTTCTACAACGGCTAAAGGCGCAAGCAATGAACCATCAATAGATTTTTGAGCAAATTCCGCAGCAGAACGTATATCAATTATACGTGCTCCTCCCTCACTAAGACGGCTATAAGCCTCTTGGGGTGATATTTTTTTGAGCATTTTGTCTCCAATAAATAAATTTAATTTAGTAATGACTACTAATAGTGAATATATAGCACATAATTCTTATTTGGCAATACCCAAGAAAAGAGACAAATATTTTTTAGTCGTTTTGCTAGGTCTGTGAAGGAAGGTGTTGTTCAAATATTCATAGATATTCTTATAACTACTAAGTCTTAAAAGGTAATTTAAACTTATAAAAAGCTATTTTCTTAATTTTAAAAAACTTAAGGAGTACCTATTCGTATAGATACTCCCCCCAAATTATGCAAGTTCAATAAGCTCTACCCCATTCATATATGGTACTAAAACTTTTGGTAACTTAATGCTTCCATCTTTTTGTTGTCCATTTTCAAGTATAGCCACTAAAGCGCGACCCACGGCTAAGCCAGAACCATTTAGAGTATGCGCAAATTGTGGTTTGCCTCCACCCTTAGGCCTAAAGCGTATTTGAGCTCGCCTGGCTTGAAAGTCACCGCAATTGGAACAAGATGAAATTTCGCGATAGGCATTTTGCCCTGGTAGCCACACTTCTAAATCATAGGTTTTGGTAGAACCAAAGCCCATATCACCACCGCATAATACTATAGTTCTATATGGAAGTTCAAGCAATTCAAGTAACTTTTCAGCATGACTACGCATAAGTTCTAACTGATTATAGGAATCATCAGGATGAGCAAAGCGTACCATTTCAACTTTTTGGAATTGATGTTGACGAATAAGCCCCTTAGTATCCTTTCCATATGATCCAGCTTCGGAGCGAAAGCAAGAAGTTTGAGCACAATAACCAATAGGCAAGGCGCTTTCTTCTATAATTTCATCAGCATGTAAATTAGTTAAAGGAACTTCAGCTGTAGGGATGAGGTAGTACTCCCAACCTTGTAAACGAAATAAATCTTCTTCAAATTTAGGAAGTTGGCCTGTACCAGTCATGGTTTTACGATTTACCATAAGCGGAGGTGCAATTTCTATATAGCCATTCTCGATATGCTGATCTAAAAAAAAGCTGATAAGAGCACGTTCAAGGCGAGCAGCCCAACCACGATATACTACAAAGCGCGAACCAGTAAGTTTGCTAGCCCGTTCAAAATCAAGGCCTTGCAAATCGGTGCCAAGCTCCCAATGCTCCTTAGGTGTAAATTCAAAGCTTGGAACAGTGCCAAAACGATGCACTTCCACATTATCGTTTTCATCCTTACCATCTGGCACGCTTTCATGAGGAATATTTGGTACACCCAAAAGCCATTGCTCTACTTCAACCTTAGCAGCTTCTGTGTCAACATCAAGGGCCTTGATACGTTCAGACAATTTTCCAAGTGCTTCAATAGTGGCACTGGCGTCTTGACCAGATTTTTTTAACTTACCTACTTCAGTTGATGCGGCATTAAGCTCACTTTTTAGAGTTTCAACCTCAGTTAATAAGCGTCTTCGCTTGGCATCTAGGGTTAGAAATTCTGAAACATCAAGTTTAGAATGGCGTTTTTTCAAAGCCTGTTGCAAAATTTCTGGATTTTTTTGAAGTAATTTTAAGTCTAACATACAATCTCCTTTACCAAGGTATAATATACATAAGTGCCTTTAAGGTCCAGTACGTGATCACGTGATTCCGATTTAGAAAATATTACTACTAACAGAACTCTTTGCCGAGGCAATGTGTGAGGTTGGGAAAGGTTTTTTTAGCAATTAGCCGGCGGTGAAGCAACGCGAAAGTGCCGAGCCGCGAAAAAAATTTTAGCGAACATCACACATTCAGCTAAAAATAGCCAAATCGGAATGATGGGAGTATGTGATTACCACTTGCAACTATTTGTATATGCAGAGCAATTTGGGTTAATTTTTCTTGGTTAAGCACTTTTATATTTATTTGTGCCGCAAATTTTAAAAAAAATTACTAAGCTTCTCTGTATTCATATAAAAAGCAGAATTTTTTTGCTACAGTTATAAATAGAAATCATATATAGGGTGCAGTGCAGTTATATTCATAATTTGTACAAATTATGTCATTGCATATAAAAATAAAATTGTGTACAATCTAGAAATATTCTAGATTATACGAAGTAATTATTTTTGTTTTTCAACCTTGGAGGTATTTTAATGATTAACCGTAAATTTATGAGCATGTTAATTATGGCATTTATGCTCATGCTAACAGCCTGTGGCCCCAATGATACAGTGAGGCTCACATATCCAGAAAAAGATAGTAGTGTGCTTCCTGCACCATCTGCTGCAACAGTAGCTGTAGTGTTATTTACAGATAAACGCCCACATGCCCACCTTGGTGTGCGCAGAAATAATACTACTTTTGCAAGTACTGTGGCGGTGCCAGAGTGGATAAGTCGATCTTTTGCTGATGCTTTAAGTAGACATGGTCTCCAAGTTTCCTATGCAGAAAGTGTTGATGTAGCTCGCAAAGCTCAGCCACAATACATTGTGACAGGAACGGTTAATCTAGCAGAACTACAAGAAATTTCCATAACAGAATTACGCTCAACCATGCAGGTTGATGTTATCCTATCAAATAGCCAAGGACGTCTTATAAATGAAAGTCTTTCGGCAAGCCAGAACATAACTGGTATTATTATTGAAAGTACAGCCGAAAAATTATTACGTCAAACAGTGCAAGAACTAATTAAACCTGGTGTACAAAAAATCACCCAAACTATTAATAAAAAGTAATATGTTATCACATTCCAGCCTCTTGAAAATAGTAAACTGTCCGCGTTTATGTTTTTTTAAGGGGCTGGTTTTTTTGCTACTAAGCGTCACAACTCCTCTTCAAGCACACGCAAACGCCCATGATTTACAATCCACTTGCACTCTGCCATTTGGTGAAGGGCTTAGTGCTAAATCAGTTCAAATTATTGCTAAATCATATGCTTACACTCAGGCAATAATGCAAGTGCAAGAAGATTTAAAAAAAAATAAGGCCATAAGTTTTGGCTTAGAAAATGCGAATTTAAGCTTTGCCATAGCGGCGCAATTATATAAATATCATGTTAGTACTAACGATATAAATTATGCCGCATCTTCAGGCGATGTTAGTGTTACCATTACTCTTGCTTTAAGATCTAAAACAACTAATGTTGGCAATCTGTTGTCTCAATATGATTTACTAGAGCTACGTTTAGAATTAATTGAATTGCTTATGGATTATGCCGAAAAAGGCCAAAAACTTGTTTTAGTTCATGCAGGCATACAAAAAAGTGGGCAAAATATTAGCAAGCAAGACGCACGTGAAGCCTTAATGAATATATCAAGACATTTAGAAGCACTTTGGCTTTATGATTTGGCCCTAGGGCATTTTAAAGAAACTTGGTCTAATCCTACCCTTGTACAGCAAACACTTAAAGATGCTCTTATTTTAGCACCATCCATGTCTGCACTTTGGGCCGCCATAGGTGAGGTACAAATACAGCTGGATCAGCCCCAAACTGCCTTGCAAAATCTTAATCATGCTCTGGCCTTGTTCCCTGAAAGGGCTAGAACATATTATGTGCGCGGCCTTGGGCACCTACGCTTACAGCAACCTGCCTTAGCCATGACTGATTTAAATACAGCACTGAGCTACAAGCCACAAATGGTAGCTTGGCTACGTGCTCGTGGATCCATTGCCTTGGTGCTTGAAGATTATGCCACCATGTGTGAAGATTTTGAGCAAGCTTGCACTCTTGGAGATTGTGAAGGGCTCGTGCATGCTCGCGAACGCGATTTTTGCTTAAAGTAAAATTATGGCAGAACATATTATTATAAAAGTCTATGGGCATGTTTGGCCTTGCACTTCAAACCTTATGACAGAGCTTATGCCACTTATGCCATTTACAGATCAAGATATAGACATTTTAAGTTTTGATAAAGACATGTTACGCATAAGTTATGAAGGTATGTACTTTCCACTTGATGAGGTTTTACAAATAATTACACAGTTTTTAGTTGAAGAAAGCCAAGGGAAAATTGATTATATTGACCTTGAAGAGTGGAGTCTTAAACGCCATCAAATACAAGGTAAACAAATCATATTAAAAAAAGGTAATCTAAATCAAGCATTAGATTTTTCAGGATTTTAATATAAAAACTTGAAACTATTTTTTCGATGCTGAAAAACGCGCTTCCACGCATTTTTCAAAAAAGGCACACCCACTCCAAACGTCACTTCGCGCACGCCAGAATTAAAGGCTAACTTAGTTTACGCCGCGCAGAAATTTTTCCACAGTCTCCTTACATGTCAAAAATTACCAAAAATTCGTATTATATGCTCTTATTTTTGGCAATTTTATTAGCTTCATGTAATTTTTAAAATAAATTATTAAAATATTTATTATGTTTTTCAGTGCCAGCTATCTAATTTGTGACACCTGCACATAATAAACTATGCAGAATTTTTTAATTTTTTTATTTTTTTATCTTTTAAGGCTTGATTTTTTTATCTAACGAGAATACAAAGGAAATGTACCTGATTGGGTAGGGTTGTGCTGCGCATATGGTTGTGCAACACAACCCTACCACGATTATCTGTTTTTTATACTCAACTCAATGTCAAACAAAGCATAACAAATTATGCTAAGCCCTTAATTAATCATCATTTTTAGTCAGCATATTTTTGCATTACTTCACTACCCGCTTTTTCCACATCAAGCTTAAATTGTGCGCGAGCATCAATAATTTTTTGTTTAAGACTCTCATCATGTAGGGCAAGAATTTGCGCTGCCAACCATGCAGCATTGCGAGCGCCTGCTTTATCAGTTGCTACAGTAGCCACAGGAAAACCAGGAGGCATTTGTACGGTAGCAAATAGCGCATCCATGCCGGCAAGAGCAGCATTGGAAACGGGAATACCAATAACAGGCTTGATAGTACGTGCAGCCACAGCTCCAGCTAAGTGTGCTGCCATACCAGCAGCACAAATAAATACTTCTACTCCATCCTTTTCTAAATCATCAACTAACTTTTCAGTACGCTCTGGAGTCCTATGAGCTGAAGTCACAGTAAAAACAAAAGGTATACCTAATTTTTTTAATATGTCTGCACAAGGGCTAATTTGTGGTTCATCTGAAATTGAACCCATAAAAATTGCAACTTTTTTCATTTTTCTTCCTTCAGTATAAGAGTTTTAATTCTTTTCTTTTAGATGTTTAATGCCTTTACTTCCAATATCTTTACGATAATGAGCTTTATCCATATGTATTTTATCAAGGGCTTGATAAGCAGTGTTTTGGGCTTGCTCAAGATCATCACCAAGAGCAGTAACACAAAGCACACGTCCACCACTTGCTAAAATTTTACCATCTTGTAACTTTGTACCACTATGAAAAACTTTTACTCCGTCTATAGCATTGGCTTCATCAATACCATCAATAGCCATACCAGACGCAGGCGTGTCAGGGTAACCTTCAGCGGCAAGTACAACTCCTAAAGCAGCACCATTACTATATTTAATTTCAATTGTATCTAAAACTCCTCTTATGCAAGCATCCATAATAGTGTCTAATGGGGTTTGCAAACGCATAAGCAAGGGCTGACATTCAGGGTCACCAAAGCGTGTGTTATATTCTAAAACTTTCGGTCCATCAGCCGTCATCATAAGTCCTGCATATAATACACCTTTAAACATATGCCCGCTACTACCAAGTGTGCGCAAAATAGGCATAATAGTTGTTTCAACCAAGTTTTTAATTTGCTCATCCTTAACTATGGGTGCTGGAGAATACGCCCCCATCCCACCAGTATTAGGCCCTTTATCTCCATCAAAAATTGGCTTATGATCTTGAGCTGAAGGTAATGCTACGGCATGCTTGCCATCACAAAAACATAATAATGAAGCTTCCTCACCGATTAAGCACTCCTCAATAACAACACTATTACCAGCTTCACCAAAGGCTTTATCACGCATAATATTATCTAAAGCTGCAATGGCTTCATCAATGCTTTGGGCCACAACAACGCCCTTACCTGCAGCTAAACCATCAGCCTTAACAACCAATGGGGCACCTTCATTACGTACAAAATTACATGCAGCATTATAATTGCTAAAATGAGCTCCGCGTGCTGTAGGTACATTACCTTGAGTCATTATAGCTTTAGCAAAAGTTTTGCTACCTTCAAGACGGGCGCAATATTTATCCGGCCCAAAGCACATAATACCAGCTTCTTGCATGGCATCAACAATTCCAAGGGTCAAGCATAGCTCTGGCCCAGGCACCACCAAGTCAATATTATTATTGCGTGCAAAAAACACCAATGCGGATATATCATCCACAGCAATAGGCACAATTTGAAAACTATCAGCTTCAATGCCACCATTGCCTGGGGCTACAAGCACATCGGTCACCTTAGGGCTTTGTCTTAACTTCCATGCTAAAGCATGTTCCCTACCTCCAGAACCAACAATTAATACTCGCACACTAACTCCTTGTTTTTTATGGTAGAAAATAAATGTATCTTGTATACAATAATTCCTTCCCATAAGTCATAACTTATGATAGAAAACCCTACCTTTTTAGAATAAAAAAATCAATTAAATAACAAGCGCACAAGGAAAAGCAAATGAATTCAACCATTAATTTGTTAAAGGCCCCAGAACTCTACTCCATGGATCAAGAAAGCATGATTGCTAAACAATTAGAAGGAGTACGCTGGACTTTAAATCATGCTAAAAATTCAATACAGTACAGCGCAAAGCTTCAAGGAATAAACGCTCTTGATATTAAAACTATGGATGATGTGCGCAAATTACCAATGACCGATACGACAGACTTACGTGATGGTTATCCTCTGCCCCTATTAAGTGTGCCAGAACAAGATGTGGTACGCATACATGCTTCGTCTGGAACCACCGGTAAACGTAAAATTCTTGCGTATAGCCAAAAAGACATTGAAACTTTTAACCTACAAATGGCTAGATGTTATGAGCTTGCAGGTGTTGGGCCAGATGATCGTATGCAAATTGCAGTTGGGTATGGGCTTTGGACAGCAGGTGCTGGTTTCCAATTAGGTTCAGAAAAAGTCAAAGCTATTACTATACCTGTAGGTCCTGGTAATATAGAAATGCATTTGCAATTACTGCAAGATTTACAAGTAACATGCTTTGGAGCTACGGCATCCATGGCCTTACTTTTAGCCGAAGAAGTTGAAAGACAAAATTTACGTGATAAATTGGCCTTAAAAAAAGTCATTTGCGGTGCAGAAATGCGCAGTGAAAAAATGCGCCAAGCCATTGAGCAAAAACTTGGCCTTGAAAATAGCTATGATATTGCTGGCATGACTGAAATGTATGGCCCAGGGACAGCTATTGAATGCCACGCCCATGAAGGTTTACATTACTGGCCAGATATATTCTTAATTGAAATCATTAATCCTGAGACTTTAGAGCCTGTGAATGAAGGTGAAGTGGGTGAAATGGTTGTTACAAGTCTTTGTAAAGAGGCAAGCCCGCTCATACGCTATCGCACACGTGACTTATCACGTATGATTTCTGGTAAGTGCTCATGTGGATTACATATTCCTAGACATGATAAAATAGTTGGACGCAGTGATGATATGATTATTTTCCGTGGAGTTAACATTTACCCAGGTCAAATAAGTCATGTTATTGAGCAATTTAAAGAACTTGGTGGCGAATACCATATTGAATTAAAACGCGATGAAAAATCACTTGATCACATGAGTGTAGCTCTTGAGCGTTGTGAGGGTATAGGCAATGCCAATGATGAAGCTTTAGCTGCAGCTATAGGCAGGCGTATGCACAAATCTCTCATGGCTAGAGTAGATATTAAAATTGTTGATGCAGGTTCATTACCACGTACCTTTAGTAAGTCTAAGCGTGTTAGTGACTTACGATAACACATAAATTGGAGCTCATTTTGGATATTTTTGAAGCCATCTTTACAAGGCGTAGCATACGTAAGTTTAACGATAAGCATATTGATGATGCCAGTGTTAAAAAAATGCTTGAAGCAGCCATGGTAGCACCTAGTGCTGGTAACTCAAAGCCGTGGCGATTTATTGTGGTTCGTAATAAGCAAAGCTTTGAGGTAATAGCAAAACACAATCCTTATGCACAAATGGCTGTTAATTCATCTATATGCATTGTAGTATGTGCTGATTTAAATGCTGAAAAATATCAAGGATATTGGCAACAAGATTGTTCAGCAGCCATACAAAATATGCTTTTAGCAGCACGTGGCCTTGGTATTGGTACGGTATGGACTGGAGTTTATCCTGATAAAGAGAGAATTACAGCATTCAAAAATTACTTTGAATTACCAAACCAAACCGAAATTCTTGGTATAGTAGTGTGTGGATATCCAGAAGGAGACTTTTCAGCACGTGATAATTATAACCCGCAGCATGTTTTTGCCGAAAAATGGGGTAAGTTCTAATCTATCAAAACTCAAGCCTAAAAAGCTAATATACTAGCTCTTTAGGCTTGATATATTATTAATAATCCATAGCCCTTATTTGCTCAAGTGTGTAACCATATTTACTTTGCATGCACATAGAGTAATAAGGATTACCACTAGCGTCAGAGCGGTCAAGAGACTCATTAGACATACTCTGAGCTTGCTCAAAGCAATCTGCCTTGGCTGCAATCATTTGCTCTTCTTTTTCACTCATCATTTTTGTACTCTTTTGAGGAGCACAAGCCCCAACTACCAAACTAAAACTAATAACAATCAAACATATACGTAATAATGACATAACGTCTCCTAATAATTAAATAGTTAAATCCCACCAACAACCTTATTACGGCCGGTAGATTTTGCTCGATACAAGCATTGATCTGCAATATGCATAGGATAAGCTACATCAGAACTTTCATTTCCTGAATATATACCAAGGCTAACTGTTAGAAAAATTTGCTCATTACCCAATAAAAATGGGGTTCTTTCTATATGCATGCGTATGCGCTCAGCCCCTGCCATGGCTTTATTCATGGTAGTTGCAGGCATAATTATAGCAAATTCTTCACCGCCCCAACGAAACATACGGTCAGCATTGCGAATTTGTGTTTCAACTTCAGAGGCAATATGCGTAAGAACTTGATCACCCACAGCATGACCATAGGTATCATTCACTCTCTTAAAGTGGTCAATATCTAATATCGCTAAAGAATACTGGACATTATTACGACTAGATCTAGCCATAGTCCAAGCCAAACTACGATCAAAATCACGCCTATTGCCAAGCCCGGTTAAAGTATCAGTTAAAGAAGATTGTTCAATGCGGTGTGCGGCCTTATGCAGAGCAAGGTTGGCCTTAAAGCGTGCAAACTCAAGAAACCAAACAAATACAAAGCTAGCCAAACATACCATTAACAACCTAATTTGCATAGACTCAGTGAAAGTTACAGTCATTATACTTTCAAGAGGAGTATAAAAAAGCCCCAGCAAAAAAGTATAAAATACTATGAACATTGCAGTTCCATAACGTAAACCTAAATATAATATAGCTGTACTTGGGTATATGGCTATCCAAAGCATTGCACTGCCATCAGCTGGCCCATCACCAATTAATATGTAGGCGCAAAGTAAACTTGCAGAACATCCTAAAAGTATTAATGGTATAGCAGGATTACGTTTTTTATCATGTAGCCAAAAAAATGTGAAACTAGCAGGAATTAAAAGTGCCACAAGGGGCAGGATAATGTTATATTGTTCTTCATAAAAATCTAATACAATACTTGCCAAAAGAATAACTACAATATTAGCACTAAACACATAAGCTGACACCCTATAAAGATTGTTTTGATAGATTGCCTTAGCTTCACTTTCAAAACAATGCCCAGTAGTTTCAGAATTGTGCAAGATACTGTGAATACCCTCACTATAGTCAACAATGGGCATATCTTTCACGCGCTTAGGTGACAAATCATGCAATTGTTCACCCGAAGTATCTTGATTAGTTTTATGATCTTGCTCAGACATTAAACACCTAATGTAGTTAAATTAATTCTTTACTAAACTCACTATTATCAATAACATATAAACTAATATGTCAAAAATAAAAGCTATTTTTAACATAATATTCTATAGTGCTGAACATATTATAGCATATACATTAGCATGTCAATATCAGCGAAAAAATATTTAACATTTTTAGTATATTATGACATAAAATACTTTATTTAAGCTTACAAGTCATAGCCTTATAATTATCTAGTTCATCTATGGGAATGTTGGTATTATAGCCAGTAATGGTTCCTATGGCCACCAGAGTATCATCAGCATCATAAATACGAACATCATAAATTCCAAGGGTTTTGCCACATCTTACCTTGGTTGAGCGCCCACGTAATGGTCCCACACGCCCAGGCTCAAGAAATGAAATACTAGCTTGTGCACTTACAAAAAAAAGTCCACTAGCATGAGCAGCTGCAGCAAAGGACATATCTGCTAAAGAAAAAATAGCCCCACCATGAGCATTGCCCATTCCATTACGATGGGTATCAGTTAAAGGCATGGTGGCCACAGCATAATCTTCACCAACTTCTACAATTTCAATACCTAAGCGTGTTGCAAAAGAATCACTATGATGAAAATAGTCATTAAGAGCTTTTACATCTATTTTTGCTTTATCATTAACCTTCATAATTTCTCCATATTTTTAACAGTCTGTCTAATTTTCTGGTTTATATTCCTGATATGGAATACGAATATCTATGCCGCTATCACCCCATTTATATGGTAATCCTTCTAGAAATGCTTTATCATTTATCATATTGAAAAGCATAGTACCCACGGCATACCCCATACTTTGCGCATCCTGAATAACAGTACCATGCATAATTCCTTGTGATATGGCTTCCTTTGCCTGTTTTATTCCATCAATACCAACCACAGGAATAATATTTTCTCCACCAGGAATATTAAAATTATAATCTTGCAAGGCCTTAATTGCCCCAAGTGCCATAGAATCATTATTAGAAATAATCATATCTAGTTTACCTAAAAAGGTATTAAGAGCTAATTTAGTGGCCTTATAGGCGCAATCCTCATCCCAATCACAAATTATGGTATCACCAATTTGCTGCATATTCACACCATGCTTACGTGCTCCCTGCACAGCTATTTTACTACGTACCAATCCTTCAGGATTATCAACATTGCCCTGTAACATAATGAAATTACATACTTTATCATTATTACGATCAAATTGAGGATTTTCCTCCCAAAGTTTGGAAATTATTTCACCTTGTAATAAAGCTGATTGTTGTACCAGAGAGCCCACAAAACGAGCCTTTGGGTAGTCTAATAAACTATTGGGATCAGGTTCTTTATTAAAAAAAACAACCGGTAAATCATGGGCACGGATGATGTTTAAAACATCGCGTCCAGACTTAACGTCCACAAGGTTCATGGCTATGGCATCTCCACCACTTTCAATAAAGCTATTTAACTGGTCAAATTGTGAAACTTTATCCTGCTTAGCATCAAATACAGTAACCTCAGCCTTACCTTGCAAGGCTTGCTCAATAGATTTAACCACTAGGTTTATATATGAATCATCAACCCTAAATGCAAAGATACCTACTTTTTTCATCTGGGCTTCTTGAGAATTAACCAAGTTTACACCTATACCAATACACTGATAACATAATATAATAGCCAAAACACTTATCACACGAAAAAGCATACCATCTCCTAAATCGAATTGCATATGCAGTGGTAAATCCAAAAGCAAAAAAACATTAAAAAATATCTTTTTACAACCAAAGCCCGGTATAAGTATAAAATTATAGGGCTTAACAAGCAAGGCTAAAAACTGTAGCTAAGTACATTTTTTAACATTAGCTAACAATCCCATATAGCATAGGAAAGCACTACATAGAAATATTTTGCTATGGATAAACTTGACACCTCTACTTAAGTTGTGCAATTTATCAACGAATTTCAATTATAATATATATAAAGACATTAATTATAAAAAGATAAATTACTCTGCCTGATTTACTGTAAAAAACATATGGTGCATTATACATTATGAAGAAAAGCGATACTCAAAATAACGTTCCCACGAAATTCACTAATGACTCTACTAAAGATTATAATGAATTGCTCAATGAGTTAGAAGCTACGCGTAAAAAATTACACTTTGTAGAAGCCATAATTGACAATATTCCTGTTCCCATTTTTGCCAAGGATGACCAAGGCATTTTGTATTCAGTTAATAAGGCCTACGAAGAATTTTTCCATGTTGATAAAAAAGATGTGCTTAATAAAACCATTTTAGACTTAGATTATTTTTCACCACAAGAACAAGTAAACTACCACCAAGACGCCATAAATACAGCAAAAGAACTCAGTCATATGCATTGTGAAAGAATTTATTTTGCTGATATCAAAAATACACCAACTCTGTTTTCATGTAATGGTTTTACCATACCTCAAAGTGATACAAAGGGCACTGTAGCAGTTATTGTTGATATAACAATTCAAAAAAACTTGGAAAAAGCCTTAGCCCAAAAGCTTGAAGAGCTAAATGATGCGCAAAAAAATATGCAACAAACTCAAGAACGCATAGAACTTATGTTAGATACTATGCCTCTTGCTGCCCACATTTGGTCCGCTGATGGAAGACTACATGATGTTAGTATGGAGGCTGTGCGCCTTTTTGAATTTTCTGACAAGGATACTTATCGAAAAAGGTTTGCAAAATTAAATCCAAAATATCAGCCAAACGGTAAGCTTACAACTGAGTGTGCCCGAGAAAATATACAGGAAGCCTTTGAAACTGGCTATAAAAAATTTGAATGGATGCACCAAAAGCTAGATGGTGAACTTATCCCTTGCGAAATTACCCTTATTCGCAAAGAATTTCGCGGCGAGCATATAATTGTTGGTTATACTCAAGACTTACGAGAACTTAGAGCAAGCCAAAAGCAAGCTGCCGAAGCTACAGAATATATGCAAATTATGCGTGACACCATATCCCTTGGTGCAAACATCTGGAATAAAGATTATCAAAACCTTGCATCTAATAGGGCAGCGGCTGAGCTTTTTGACCTTGCAAGTCCTGAAGAATATCTTGAAAAATTTGATCAATTATCCCCAGAGTTTCAACCGGACGGGCAACCTTCAGCCCAAAGTGCCATTGCAAAAATAAAGCGAGCTTTTGACGAGGGATCGTGCAAGTTTGAGTGGATGCACCAAAAGCTTAATGGTGAGCCTGTGCCTTGCGAAATTACCCTCATTCGTAAAGAGTTGCGCGGTGAAGATATTGTGGTGGGGTATACTCAGGACTTACGTGAACTTAAAGCAAGCCAAAAACAAGCTGCCGAGGCTGCTGAATATATTAAAATAATGCTAGATACCATATCGCTTGGTGCAAACATCTGGAATAAGGATTATCAAAACCTTGCATCTAATAGGGCAGCGGCTGAGCTTTTTGACCTTGCAAGTCCTGAAGAATATCTTGAAAAATTTAACCAATTATCTCCAGAATTTCAACCAGATGGTAAGCCTTCAGCCCAAAGTGCCCTTACAAAAATTAAACAAGCCTTTGACGAAGGATATTGTCAGTTTGAGTGGATGCACCAAAAGCTCAATGGAGAGCCAGTACCTTGTGAAATAACACTTATTCGCAAGAACTACCGCGGTGAAGAAATAGTTGTTGGCTATACAAAGGACGTACGCGAACTTAAAGCAAGTCAAAAACAAGCTGCAGATGCCACAGAAACTAGAGAAATCATACTAAACACCATGCCTGTGGCGGTAAATTTTTGGAATAAAAACTTTGAGCTTTTTGATTGTAATACCGAGGCCATTAAGCTTTTTGGGGCAACAAATAAAAAAGAAATTATACAAAATTATAAAAATCTTTCCACTGCCATACAACCTGATGGAATTTCTTCTGAAATGAAGGTAGAAGCAGTTATTAATGAAACATTTGAAAAAGGTTTTACTTTTTTTGAATGGATGCACCAAGACATTCATGGTAACCCCCTACCAGTTGAAATTACACTTATCCACGCAAAGTTTCATGGTGAAGATATTGCCGTGGCTTACTTACGTGATTTACGTGAATTTAAAAATATGCTGCAAGAAATTCATAGCGCAAGAGAAGCAGCAGAGCAAAGTGCCAGTGCAAAAAGTGAATTTCTTGCCAATATGAGTCATGAAATACGCACACCCATGAATGGTATTATAGGACTTTTACGACTTATAGAGCGCTCCACCTTGGATGCCGTACAAACAAATTTTGTACAAAAAGCTTTATTTTCAGCCAATGAACTCTTGCGTATTATTAATGATATTTTGGATTTTTCAAAGATTGAAGCTCGCAAGCTTGATATGGAGAACATACCCTTTACCTTGCATGAAATAGCCTTACAAATGAATAATCTATTAAGTCATCTTGCAGAAAAAAAGAATATATCACTTGAGATTTACGAAGGAGAATTTGCTCACACCATCATCATGGGTGATCCAGTGCGCTTAAAGCAAGTTATTCTTAACTTTTTAAGTAATGCAATAAAGTTTACCAACAAAGGTAGTGTGAGTCTAAATATACAAAGCTCAATACATGAAAATGAGCTACATTGCCAATTTTCTGTACAAGACACCGGCATTGGCCTAAAACCAGAACAAATTGAAAATCTATTTACAGCTTTCACCCAAGCAGACAACACCGTAACACGTAATTACGGTGGAACAGGCTTAGGTCTAGCCATTTCTAAAAGTATCATCCAAATGATGAATGGAGATATCTGGGTAGAAAGCGAATATGGACATGGCTCGACATTCTATTGTGTGGTTAAATTCCCTATAGCAATAAATACCCCATCTACAAGTGGTGAGGTAGTTCATCTTGAAGGTTTTTTTGAAAACGAAACCCAAAACACAGCCCACATACTACTTGTAGAAGATAATGATATCAATCAACTCGTGGCACAGGAAATACTTCAATCTATGGGGTATACCTTAGATATTGCTCATAATGGGAAAGAAGCCTTAAGCATGCTTCAAGAAAATAACTATGATATAGTTTTAATGGACATTCAAATGCCCGTGATGGATGGCTATACAGCCACACAGAAAATACGCGAACAAGAAAAGTATGCGCATCTACCTATTATTGCCATGTCAGCACATGCCATGATAGGCGTAAAAGAGATAAGTATTGCCCACGGTATGAACGATCATATTTCAAAACCCATTGACATTGGGGCACTTAAAGAAGTGTTGGAGTTATGGATTACAAGGCAAAGCTAACTAACAATAAATAGTCGGTTCTAAAAAACGCGTTTTACGTATTTTTCTAAAAAGGCACGCTCACTCCAAATATCGCTTTGCGAACGCCAGAAGTTAATTCTGGCTTATTTTACGCGGCGCAAAATTTTCTTTCATTCTTATTTTTTAAACTTTTTAGTTTAAGCAAGGGAAATATATCTTTCTTATGGCATTCACAAAAAAGTATATTCCCCTTCACATAAACTCAAAGCAATTAAGTGCAATTTATAATCAACGTCATTAACTTTGTTCAGTTTTACTGGTAGTACCCCAAAAGAGCAGTACATTATATAACTCATCAATATTTAATGGCTTTGTAATGTGATCATTCATGCCTGCTTGGATGCTTTTTTCTTTATCACCGGTCATGGCATGTGCCGTCATGGCAATAATAGGTATACTTTGTGAATTAAGCTTTGTGCTATTTCTAATTTCCTTGGTAGCAGTTAATCCATCCATAATAGGCATTTGTATATCCATTAGAATAAGATCTACGTCTTGCTTTTCCCAAATGCTAACGGCCTCTGCACCATGATTAGCAAGTATAACCGTTGCTCCCATGCCTTTGAGTACCTCAATGGCAATTTCTTGATTTATTTCATTATCTTCAACTAAAAGAATTTTTAAACCAGGTATTGTATAGCTACTAACTTGTGGTACTTCTTTTTCATCCTCAAGGTCGTCCTCAAATCCTTCTATAGCACGAATAGTAAAGGAGAATGTGCTACCTTGGTTTAATGAGCTTTCGACCCAAATTTCACCACCAAGCAATTGCACAAGGCTTTTACTAATAGTCAAACCAAGGCCTGTACCACCATACTTACGCGTAGTTGAACCATCAGCCTGAGCAAAAGAGTCAAAAATATTTTGCTGATCTTCAAGACCAATACCTATACCAGTATCCTTCACGCTAATCAAAAGCACAAGGTTTTCATTTTGCCTTTCTTTTAATGCTACGTGCATGTGCACTCTACCAAGAGCAGTAAACTTAATGGCATTGGAGCATAAATTAATACAAATTTGTGCTAATCGCAAAGGATCACTAAAAATGATATCAGGTACATCATCGGCTACTGAAAATTCAAGTTCTATATCCTTTTCATCACTCCTTGGCTTAAGCATATCGCGCATGGAGGTTATCATTGTTGAAATACGAAAAGTAGTATTACTAATATCCATCTTCTTGGCTTCTATTTTAGAAAAATCTAAAATATCATTAATAACTCCAAGCAAGGTTTTGGCTGCAACATCAATACGTTTTAAATAATTAAGCTGCTTTTCATCAGGATTACTGCACATGGCAAGATGTGTTGTGCCTAAAATACCATTCATGGGAGTACGAATTTCATGGCTCATGCAGGCCAAAAAGTCGCTTTTAGCTTTGGTCGCAGCTTCAGAGCGCACCACCATATCTTTTAAGGTTGTCACCATATGCCCTAAACTTCGAGCTAGATGCCCTATTTCGTCCTTGCGCTTAGATTCAAGTAAGGCAGAGTCCTTACCTTCAGTAATGGATTTGGCAAAAAAACTTAAATAAGAAATATCGCGCGCCACGGGAATAGTAAAATAACATACACAAAGCATGATAACTAGAACAGCAATGATATTTGTGGTTAAGGTTGTTTGGCGCAAAATGGTAGCTGGCAAAATCATATATTCATCAGTAGCAACTGTGACAGCATACAAATCTGTTTGAGGTACCTTAGAAAAACCAATAGTGTACTCTATGTCATCAACATTAATATTTAATATACCATTAGGTTTGCCTCGCATTTGCTCAACCCAAGGCCCTGCCTGCAAAATATTATTTACAGTTGAGCTCACCTGTAAAGGCTGGTCTTTGCTTAGTGCAAACACCATAGGGTACATATCTTCATGCGGAGCTTCTTGTAAGGCATTGTTAACAATCTTTGGTAGGTGCAAGGAGCTAACCAAGGCTCCACCATAACCATTATAAACAATTTCAAGAAAAATTGGTATAATAGCTCTACTAGCCTTGGAACTATAAATAGTTGGTCCAATACTAAATCCATTTTTTTTCATGGCATCCCTAAAAGAGTTACCAGCAATACTTTTAGACAAGTCAGTAGTTAAAGGAGTGGTGCCTACCAAATATTCTCCAAGTTCATTAACTACATAAAAAGAATTATAATACCCATAAGCGCGCAAAATGCGTTCAAATAAGGTAGTAAGCTGCACACGCTGATGTGTGTACTGCGGTGAAGATGATATGGATGGTGACATCTGCACAGCTTGTAATACATTGGGTAACGAAGCTACCATAACCATATCACGCCCAGCTTGACGAACTTGTGTGGCAATATTTTCAGCAATGACCTCAGCGGCACTTTGCAAGTGATTACTACGCACAGAGTGTACTACAGATGTAAAACTATATAGAGTAAATCCAGTGGAAATCGCAAAAGTAATAGCAATTATAAGAACTATAGACAGAGGGAGCTTAATTTTAAGACTCAGAGCAGAATTGAACAAACGTTTCATTTTTTTATAAGATACCAAAGTCAATGGTATTAGGTTAAATTGTCGAACAAAAATATTATGACCTGCACTTCTTATAAAGTCAAAAAAAATAATCCGCAAGCAAATTTTAAAAAAAGTTAAAAATTTACACTATGTTATGCCGAAAAAGAGTTTTTTTTATCCCTAGTCCAAAACTAGGCTTACACTAACAATAAAAATATATCTCCTTATAAATATAAACAATTGGCTCATAAGAGTAAAATAAAAAAACTAAGCTACAAGCAACTAAGTTGATATTAGAATCAATAGCTTTTACCTATGCTGAACAGTCATTTACTCACAAAATCTTTGCCCAGACTAGTATAAATACAAGATGCAATAAGTAAAACGCTCCCAGCATTACGCCCCATGGGCAAAGCAAAGTCTGTAACTATTTAGTCGGCCATTAAAAAAGACCAACATACTGTAATAATAAAATTAAACATAGAAAAATAAGTTAATAAAGTTGCGGGAAACAAAGCATGAGATATGACTTTTTTGCAATTTCGTGACCATAGATAGCCAATTTTTTAATTGGTACGCCTAACGAAATTTCATTTGTAGAGTTTTACTCTTGTCATTATAAAAAAATGCCATGGTAGGATGAAAACAGTAAGGTATAATATTTTGCTTAGTCTTAATTGCATTTGTAAAATCATTAAAGCACCTTAGAATAGATTACCTTGCTGTCCTTTTGTGAAAATTTTAAAACACATATGTATAAAGAGCACGTGATTCCGATTTAGAAAATATTACTACTAACAGAACTCTTTGCCGAGGCAATGTGTGAGGTTGGGAAAGGTTTTTTTGAGCAATTAGCCGGCGGTGAAGCAACGCGAAAGTGCCGAGCCGCGAAAA
>CAYJLD010000045.1:0-18579 GCA_964371195.1 uncultured Desulfovibrionaceae bacterium
TTTTATTACTATTTTCCAATAAAATTCTACTATTTTAGAATGTTATTATATTTTTTCAGCGTCGACTACGTTAAAGTACACAACCAATCAAATTAAATTACCCTACCGCACATACCACGTGATTCCGATTTAGAAAATATTACTACTAGCAGAACTCTTTGCCAAGGCAATGTGTGAGGTTGGGGAAGGTTTTTTGAGCAATTAGCCAGCGGTGAAGCAACGCGAAAGTGCCGAGCCGCGAAAAAAACTTTACCGAACATCACACACTCAGCTAAAAATAGCCAAATCGGAATGACGTGCCGTATATATTACCCTAAGAAGGTATGTGCTGACAAGGTATGATTTTTGTGCTAGGTACTGCCCATTAGCAAAATGTACAAGGGTATTAAGATGTTTATTGACGAAAAAGATTTTGAGCGAATTTCATATAACTTTGATTTACCAGAACAATTCATAGCCCAATATCCGCCTGAGCAGCGCGGCAACTCAAGGCTTATGGTCATGAGCAAAAGGGCTAAGCCGCATAAAGATATTACACATACAAAATTTTCTGACATACGCCAATATTTACCAGAGGACAGCTTATTAATTGTTAATAATTCACAAGTATTACAAGCCAGACTGCTTGGAACTCGTCCCTCAGGTGGCAAGGTAGAGTTTTTACTTTTAAGCCCACTACCATTAGTTACAGCAGCAGCTAAGCCCTTGGCAAATCGCTTAGGCTGGTTTGAAGCTGAGGCTAGTGGCTTGGTGCGTGCTGGTGGGCGTGTGCAAGATGGTGATGAATTTGATTTTGGGGCAGGTATTAGTGTTAAGGTTCTTGAGTCTGGTCCGTTTGGGCAAAGACGAGTAATGCTTGCTTGGCAAGGTGATTTAGCTAAAGCCTTTGCAGCTACTGGACATTTACCTCTTCCACCATATATTAAACGTAGCGATGAAGATGAAGATAAAAGCCGCTATCAAACAATTTTTGCTCGCTCTGATAAAGTAGGCTCTGTGGCAGCTCCAACGGCTGGTTTACACTTTACCGAAAGCATTTATGATGATCTTGCAAGCCACGGCTGTGAGTGGGCAGAGATAACCCTTTATGTGGGCTATGGCACCTTTAGCCCAGTGCGCAGTGATGACATTCGCAGTCATCGTATGCACAGAGAATACATTGAATTATTGGAGAAAACGGCCAATGCTATTGTTAAAGCTAAGGCGGAAGGCAGACCTATTATTGCTGTTGGTACTACCTCAGTAAGGGCTATTGAGGGCGTAGCTGAACTTTGTGGTAAGGTGCAACCCTTTGCTGGCTGGACTGATATATTTTTATATCCTGGACGTAAGTTTAGGGTAGTGGATGGCATTATTACCAATTTTCATTTACCAGAATCATCATTAATTATGATGATTGCTGGATTTGCAGGACGAAAACGAATTTTAGAGGCCTATGCTACGGCCATAGAGCAAAATTATCGCTTTTTTTCATATGGCGATGCCATGCTCATCTATTAAATATTTGTTTATTTAAGGAGAACATATGTCACGTGTAGTCTTTTTAGAAGACCGATGTAAGGGATGCTTACTTTGTAGCACTGTGTGCCCCAAGGGCATTATTACCAAGGCCGATCGTTTTAATCGCCAAGGCTATCAAGTGGTGGAAGTAAAAGCAGAAAATGCAGAACAATGTACTGGATGTGCTTCATGTGGTCTAATTTGCCCTGATGTTGCCATTCGTGTGTTTAAAACTCGTAAGCAAAAGGAAGGTGCATAGTGAGCACCCATACTAGTGATGAACGTATATTAATTAAGGGCAATGAAGCCATTTCATTTGGGGCCATTGATGCTGGATGCCGTTGTTATTTTGGTTATCCCATCACCCCACAAAATGAAGTACCAGAAACTCTTTCAGCATTATTGCCTAAACATGGTGGAAGTTTTGTACAAGCTGAAAGCGAAATTGGCTCCATCAATATGGTTTTAGGTGCTGGCTCTTGTGGTATTGCAGCCATGACCTCTTCTTCTAGTTGCGGAATATCGCTTATGCAAGAAGGTATTTCATATATGGCTGGTAGCCACATTCCTGGCGTCATTGTTAATATGTCACGCGGTGGCCCAGGCCTTGGTGATATTGGGCCATCACAAGGTGATTATTTTCAGGCTGTGAAAGGTGGCGGACATGGTGACTATCGTTGTTTTGTGCTAGCTCCAGCCACAGCCCAAGAATGTTATGATATGATGTTTGACGCCTTTAAGATGGCATTTAAGTATTGTAATCCAGTTATGGTTTTGGGCGATGCTATAGTTGGACAAATCAAAGAGCCAGTTTTACGCAAAGTTCCAGAAGATGTCATAGGTGTTGAAGGTTTTAAGGAACTATCAGCCCCATGGCGCGTAGAAGGCTATGACCATCGTGAAGATAAAACCGTACGCCTGCTAAAATCTGTTTATTTAGCCGAAGGAGCTTTAGCCGCACGCAACAAACTCTTGCAAGAAAAATATGCAAAGATGCAAGTAGAAGCTAAGGCCATTTGCACCGATTGTGATGATGCTGAACTAATTATTGTGGCCTATGGTTCCATTGGGCGCATAGCTCAAAGTGCTGTGCGAAACCTACGTGAGAAAGGCCACAAACTTGGTTTATTACGTCCTGTTACCCTATACCCTTTTCCAGCAGCTCAATTACAAGCTCTTGCAGCTAAGGGTAAAAAATTCTTGGTTATTGAACAAAACCTTGGGCAAATGGTTGAAGATGTGCGCCTAGCTCTTAATAACACACAAAGCAAGGTTGACTGGCATGGTATTATGCCTGGTTTATTTATTGGTGCAGATGCACTCATGGAACCAATTGTAGAATGCTTGGGAGCAAAATAATGACAAAAAACCCACTTATACCTAATATAGATGAAGAGCTTGTTTTTGACACAAATCCAGTACAAGCTGATGAAATAACACATTATTGCCCAGGGTGTCACCATGGTATTGCACATAGACTCATTACCGAAGTCTTAAATGAGATGAACTTAGCAGGGCAAACTATCTTAGTGCCATCAGTAGGTTGTTCAGCCTTTATCTATAGATACATGAACATAGATTGTATTGAAGCTCCGCATGGTCGCGCATCTGCTGTGGCTACAGGAGTTAAGCGTGCGCGTCCTGATGCTATTGTTTTTGCATATCAAGGTGATGGCGATATGGGCTCCATAGGAATTGCTGAGGCCATACATTCAGCCAACCGTGGAGAGCGTTTGTCGGCCTTTTTTGTAAACAACACCGTATATGGCATGACAGGTGGGCAACTTGCCCCCACCACATTACTAGGCCAAAAAACCACCACCAGCCCAGCTGGGCGTAGTATGAGCACCGAAGGTGGCCCCATACATATGACTGAAATCATGGCTCAACTTGATGGTGTAATCTATGCCGAACGCTGTGCGCTTAATTCAGTAAAAAACATAAGAAAAGCTAAAAAAGCCATACGTATAGCTTTTGAAATACAAAAAGCTGGACTTGGCTATAGCTTTGTAGAGCTTTTATGCGGATGCCCCACTAATTGGCGCATGGATGCCATAGCCGCCAATGAACGTATCGCCAATGAGATGATTCCAGTATTTCCTCTCGGTGTATTTAAGGATATAAGAGGTGGTGAAAATGCCTAAATATCAAGATGTTATCATGGCTGGCTTTGGTGGGCAAGGGGTTATGCTCATTGGCAACCTCCTTGCACAAGCTGGTATGGAATATGGTCTAAATGTAACATTTATTCCGGTTTATGGGGCAGAAATGCGCGGCGGTACAGCTAATTGCACTGTCGTATTAGACGAATACCCAGTGGGTTCCCCCTTGGTACGCCAGCCAAAATCAACTATTATTTTGAATATGCCTTCACTGGATAAATTTCAGCCGCGCCTTGCTCAAGATGGAGTACAAATTGTAAATAGTTCACTCATTGACGTGGAAGTGGCACTAGACAACTCCAAGCAAAGCGTATGCATACCTGTGAATGACATAGCCCATGAACTTGGTTCAGTTAAAATGGCCAATATGGTTGCCCTTGGAGCATGGGTTAAAGCAACAAATGCCTTGCCATTAGAGGCTGTGCAAGAAGCTTTGCATCGTACAGTTTCAAGTCATTATGCTAAGCTTATTCCTGCTAATGCAAAAGCTCTTGAGGCTGGATATAATTTTAGCTAGAATTTATTGCCTTCGCTTGGGATGGTTAAAACTCTCAGCTTTATGTTATCCATAGCCACCGACTTTAAGCTGGAGTACTTATTAAAAAATATAGGTAAAAAAAAGCCGTAAAATCGCTTCAATGCAATTTTACGGCTTTTTGTATTATTTATTGTAGTTATTAAACCACACCATGTTCACCAGGCTTTTCATACTGTTCTTCTTCCTCTTCATGTGTATAGGATGCAGTATCACCCAATGCCATAAGCAAGGCTGAGGAAACATAAACAGAAGAAAAAGTACCCACAACCACACCAATTAGCATGGTTAAAGCAAAGTCATGAATTACACCGCCTCCCAGCACAAAAAGAGCTAAGGTAGCAGCCAAGGTTGTACCACTGGTTAAAATAGTACGACTTAAAGTTTGATTTACACTTGTATTTATAATGTCTGGTAGTTTTTTGCTTTTCATCTTTTTTAGATTTTCACGCACACGGTCATAAACAATAATAGTATCGTTTAGAGAATAACCAACTAAGGTGAGTAATGCTGCCACAACATTAAGATCAATTTCTCGTCCCAATAAGGCCAATATACCTAAAGTTATGGCCACGTCATGCAAAAGCCCAACCACAGCACCTAAGGCAAAGTTAAGATGCAGCTTCCAACAAGTAACCACAGTAAGGCCTAAGGCAGCTAAGACTAACCAGCCCATACCAAGTCCAGTATAGCTCATGCCATACATACCACCCCAAAGCACAGCGGCCATGAGAGCAGCCGTCATCCAGCGTTGTTCAAAACGTCCGGAAATATATACAGCTATTAGTAATGTTGCATAATACATGGCCTCAAGCGCTTTATTGGTGAGGTCAGCACCAACCTTTGGGCCCACTTGTTCTAAGCGTTCAATGCTAGCTGCATTATCCGGAAAAGCCGCTGCCAATGTTTTTTCTACATTTTCACGTAGTTGTACAGCATTAGCGTCAAGGGTAGAAAAGCGTAATAAATAATCACGCCCACCATCGCCAAAGCGTTGAGTCGATATACCGGGTAGTTCTGGAATATCAAGACTTGCTTTGAGAGTATTATCATCCACAGGTTTGGCAAATTTTACTTGCACAATAACCCCACCGGCAAAGTCAATACCTAGCTTTGGCCCACCTTGAAAGGCCATATAAGCAAAGCCCACAACTATAAATATAATTGAAACAATATAAGCAATGCGACGTTTGCTTACAAAGTCAATGTTTGTATCTGGTTTAATAAAGGAAAATCCCATATTACACTTCCTTAAATACTAATATTTTTTGTGGCTTTGCGCGCCCAGAATTCAAAAATTCCGCGCGAAACAATAATTGCCGTAAACATGGATGCTAAAATACCTAGAGAGAGCGTCACCGCAAAACCCCGTACCGGACCAGTACCAAATTGATATAAAATAATTGTAGCAATAATGGTGGTAAGGTTAGAGTCAATAATGGATAAGGAAGCGCGCTCAAATCCAGCATTTACAGCCGCAAGTGAACTTAAACCTCGGCGCATTTCTTCTCTAATACGCTCAAAAATAAGTACGTTTGCGTCAACAGCCATACCAATGGTTAGCACAATACCTGCAATACCAGGCAAGGTTAATGTGGCCCCAAAGGCCGCCATGCCAGCCAAAACCATAGTCATGGTAAAAATTAACATAATATTGGCAATAATACCGCTAATACCATAGTAAATAGCCATAAATACGATAACAGCTAGAGCACCAACAGTGGCGGCTTGCACCCCACTATCAATGGACTCTTGCCCAAGAGATGGCCCAACAGTACGCTCTTCTAATATATTAACCGGAGCAGGTAATGAGCCAGCTCGCAAGACTAATGCTAAATCTTGAGCTTCATCTGTGGTAAAGCTTCCAGTAATGCTTGCGCGCCCACCAGAAATACGCTCATTAATGGTTGGAGCAGAATATACTTTTTTATCAAGCACAATGGCCATGCGCTTACCAACATTTTCACCAGTTAGGCGATCAAAGGCTGTAGCTCCGCGATTATTAAAATTTAATAAAACATAGGCTTGATTAGATTGGTCAAAACCAGGACGTGCGTCAACTACATCTTCACCTGTGAGCACAGCGTCCTTTTCAAGAGCAATAAGCGCTTGGCTTACACTATCTTGGCCATCACGCCCAACCATAGGTAGAGCTATCACTCCTGGTGGCAGTACAGCTTGATTAGGGTCAACATCATCACGCACAATATGAAATTCTAAATGAGCCGTCTGCCCAATAAGTTGCACAGCACGACGTGGGTCGGAGATACCTGGGAGCTGAATTTGAATACGATAATCCGCTTGCTTGCGAATATCTGGCTCTGCTACACCAAATTGGTCAATACGATTGCGAATGGTGCGCAAGGCTTGCTCTTGAGCCATGTCCTTGATTATAGTAGTTGCGGCAGGGCTAAGAGTAACAGCATATAATTGCCCATTTTCAGTGGGAGTTGTATTAACAATTTCAATATTAGCAAAGCGTTCTTGTAGAAGTGTCCTAAGCTCAGCATCTTGTCCCACACGCACCAAGACAAACTCTAGCGTAGTGGCATTTAACATGCGTGGACGCAAAACACTAATACCCTTATCTTGTGCCTCCGCTCTAATGTCTTGCCCAAGCTGACTCAAAGAATTGGTCACGGCTTTCTCTACATCCACCTCTAAGGTAAGGTGAATGCCGCCTTTAAGGTCAAGGCCAAGATTAATGTGCGATTTCGGTAATAAACTAGCTAATGATGATTGCTGGACCAAGGGAATGCTCGGTAGTACATACACAATACTTATGGCAAAAACGAGCACCGCAACGATAAGACGCCAACGGAAAAAAGACATTAAATACCTTCCCCAATTAAAACAAAACCATGAATTTCATGGCGTTAAATTTATTTTATTATTTTTTGCTGAAAAAATTCTTAAGGCTTTTAGGCCGTGTTAATCCCAAAATAGCATTAACACGGCACTTACAATATCTTACTCACGGTAAGGTTTATATGCCTCACCCTTTCTTTTCTTCAGCTGGTGGAGGAGTTTTGCTAGATGCATTGTATAAACCACCAATAGCTCCACGACTAATACGTAGCTTTGACTCACCGCATTCTAGCGAAGCAACGTCACCATCAAGCTCAAGGATGCGACCAATCATTCCACCAGTAGTGATGACATAATCACCCTTTTTTAAATTTTCCAGCATGGATTTATGCTCTTTAGCACGCTTTTGTTGTGGACGAATGAGCAAAAACCAAAAAATACCCAACATGAGTATAAGCGGTACAAATTGTACCAACATATCACCGCCACCGGCTTGACCACCAGCAGGTGCTCCCATGGCATAGGCTATGGATTCAAAAAACATAATGCCTCCAAAAAAACAAAAGTTTAGGATTTTACAAGGCAAATCCTTGCATATGAATTTGTCATCATATCTATTTAATAAAAAAGGTGCAACTTTAATTTTGATGTAAAAATATTAATTACTAGGTAATTCTATTTATACGCACAATTTCTATTAAATAATTATATCTACATTATAATATGATACTTGCTAGCTTTGTATGCTTGCAAAATACGTTTACAAAATGCACATTTCATCAACGATGGCTTAAAAATTTTTTAAGAGATACCTTTTTATAAGTTGTAAACACTACACACCAAGTGTCCCAAAGAGGCATAGCCTAGCTAAGCCCAGCGAAGCTTACGGATATGGAGAGCAAAGTGCGAAGTAAAAAAGTGTGTATCGGTTTTGTGGAGATTTTGAAATTATTACTGAGCATTATTTTTAATAAAATCAATCTCTACTATATTGATCTCACTATTAGTACCCAAACGGTATGGCATTTGCCATGGGCCAATTATCTTCCAAAATCCAACCCCCACACCAGAAGTCACAATGGTATGTAAATCTTCTATTTTTTTATGACCATATGCATTGGCAAAACGTGTTTTTAGTAATAAATTATAAGGGAAAAACTGTCCTGCATGGGTATGGGCCGAAAGCTGTATATCTGCTTTTTGGGCCACACTTTCAGGTATACTTTGTGGATTATGGTCAAGAACAATATTTACAGCATCCAAGCTTATTTTATTATCTTCATATAGTTCTTTAAGTTTTTTTCTTTCACCTGTTACATAATCTCGTCTTATATCATCCCTGGCAATAAAGTTTATGCCAGCAATACTTAAAACTGTATCACGTAAAACTTGTATACCAAGCGACTGTAAGTAAATAATATTTTCTTCAACATCATTACCATAATATTCATGATTACCTAAAATAGCATATACCCCATGCTTAGCCTTTAATTGTTGAAATATTTTTGCATAGTTATCTTTTACCTTGGTATGACTATTTTGCAAGATATCACCACCAAATATTACTATATCCGCCTGTTGGGCATTAATTTTTTCCACCATGTCTACAAATAAATTTTTGTTTGAAGTAGTAGTTAAGTGAAGGTCGGCAACAAAAGCTATTTTAAAGCTCTCTACCAAGGCTGTTTTTTCAATGACAATTTTTGTATGCGTAATAACAGTATTTCTATAATTATAATATCCTATACAACCAAAAACAACTAAAGCTAGAATAACAGTTATACAAATTGCCTTTTTGGGTATGGGGAAGATGAGGTAATGAACAATGCTAAGAATGCATGATATTATAAGCAAGTAGTGCACAAAGTATATATAATTACCGAGAAAGATACCATAAAGCTCATTATCAATAATAATATTCCTCCTTACCTTGGCCAAAGGATACATACCAAGAAATAAAATAGTGCTCGATAATAATAATTTTATCATGTTGACTCGTGATAACGTGGATGATTATAATTTAAGGATTAAAAAGACTGCTAAAGAGTATATGGCTCTTAATTTTTTAAGAATTTAATTAAGTCTGAGTTAGGATAAGCTCTACTTCATCAACAGTAAGGCCAGCATTTTTAGCAATTTGTTTAGCACTAAGGCCACGGCTACGTTGATTTAAGATAAGTTCACGCAAGAATTGAGGGGAACGAGAAATACCTTCAGCTTGTGAGACAAGACGACGTAGATCTTCAGCTCGTTCTTCCATTTTTTGATCAAGGCTACGTAGTTCAGCTTGGCGTTGAGCAAAGCTTGCTACAAGTTCTCGTTCAAGTTCTGCATTATGTTGAAGCCTAGCAAGCAATAATTCCTGATTGCCTTGCAATGTTTGCATTAAATTTTCAGAGCGTTTTAGACGTATGAAAAAGAAAACAATTGAGCCAAGTAAGACAAGTTCTATAACTGAAAACAGTATAATTGCCCATAAGGAAAGCATATATTACACCTTAATATTAAGAAAATTACCTACATGAGGTGTGGTAGGAGTTGAGGGCTCATCACTGGTTTCTAATTCTTGACGCTTACGCCTTCGACTACCAAATTGTCCGTTACTACGTCCATCCTTGTTATTGTTATCAGCAACGCGTGATTCATCACCAGCTTCTACAGATTGAATTTGTTGCTTTTCTAGCTTAGACATTTCATTAGCAATAGCGCGTGACATAGCAAGGGCTGCCTGAGGCCCGGTTGAAGCATCATGCGCTGCTCTACCAGTAAAGCCAGTCTGAGCATAAAGGACTGCAATAGTTGCATCTATTGTCATAAGATTGCTCCTCAGCTTTCACGCTAATTACTTAAAAACTGCCTAAATCATATTTCTATTTTCCTATATAACTCTCAAATAACATATCGTCAATTTTTCCACTTACTAAATAGCCACCAAAAACAGAAGTAAGATCATTTTTAATAATTGACACATTGGCAGGGTCAACTAAGAAGTGATGAGGCTTATTTACTAAATAATAATACACAGCATCGCGCAAAAGTACCATTTTATTTTGCGCCTCAAGCATAAGCTGCTCACTTTTAGTCACCAATCCAAACTTACAAACCAAGAATACTTCACCAAGTTCCTTATCGGTATAGGGAACCCAAAATGGTTCAAATGAAACAATATACTCGTCCGGTATGGGTGGAGTTTCTGGTACTGTAGGTACACGGATAATTTCCGGTTCTACTGGCGGAGGTGGAGGGGTACGTAAAAAGAACCACCAACCAGCACCGCCACCAATTAGAAGCAAAAGAACAACTGCCCCAATAATGATAATTTTTTTCTTCTTATTACCACCTTGTTCTTCTTGTGCAGGGGCATCATCAGCCTCTAAGGCCTCTTGCTCTTCTCCCTCTTGTTCTTCTTGCTCTTGCTCGTCGTCATCTTCAAGAAAGTCAGCACCTTCTATATCAAGGGCCACTTTTTCATTGGCTTTAGAGCTAACCTCTATTTCAGGAGAGCTAGCCTCATCTTGCGTTTTTTCTTGAACTTCAGACACAAAAACCCTTCCAATAAAAGCTGTTTAAGTTTTAATTTTAAAAATGGGTCTATGTTTCAAAGCAAAAAATAATAAAAGATAAATAAATTTATCTAGGGGAATATTTTATCAATTTTTTGCTTCATAGTATCAGCCGTAAAAGGCTTAACAATATAATTAGAAACACCTGCTTGCACTGCTTCTAAAATATTTTCTTGCTGTGCCTCTGCAGTAACCATTAAAAATGGAAGTTTTCCAAATTGTTCGCTAGCGCGTACTTTACGCAAAAGCTCAATACCAGTCATTTCTGGCATATTCCAATCAGATACGATAAAGTCAATTTTGTCACGGTTTAATACTTCCCAAGCTGTGCTACCGTCATCGGCTTCTACCACGTTATTAAAACCAAGTTGACGCAAAATATTACGCACAATACGACGCATGGTTGAAAAGTCATCCACAATTAGAACTCGCATTTCAGTATCATATGCCATAAAGTCCCCCTAAAAATAGATTTTTATTCCAATTCAGATTTACCATAGTTATCAAAAAATGCCTGACGCAACCTACGCAAAGCTTGCGAGTGTAGCTGAGACACACGCCCCTCAGTAATGCCCAGCACTTCTGCAGTTTCACGCATATTCAACTCATCACTGTAATAAAGCGATAATACCAACTTTTCTCTTGGTGTCAATGTATCAATGAGGGGAGCTACGCGCTCCACCATTTCACGCATGGCTGTGGCCTGATATGGCTCATCGAATGATTTGCTATCCCCACTAACCACATCTTGTACAGCATCCAAGGAAACCCAAAGTTGATTGTGTAAAGCCTCAAGACCATGACGTACTTCTTGTGGGCTAAGACCTGTAATTTCTTGTATTTCTTCTTCAGTTGCTTGGCGACCATGTTCATGTTCAACACTACGCAAAGCATTATCAATTTGACGCACTCTTTGCCTTAAAGAGCGTGGGAACCAGTCAAGTTTACGTAATTCATCAAGCATTGCTCCGCGAATACGATTTTCTGCATAGGAGTCAAAACGCACTCCAAGTTGCGGCTTAAACTTACCAAGGGCTTCCATAAGCCCTAGGGTTCCAGCGCTTATCATCTCACCAAGTTCTATATTTTTAGGCAATTTAGCCTTAATACGCAGAGCAAGGTAGCGTATTTTGGGCGCGTAGTGGCGCACAATGCTTTCTTGCTCTGAGGGTGAGAAGTCGCACCAAATTGTGTGACCTGATTCCATCACTTCCCAAGGTGGCAGCTCATGCTTTTTTGCTCTAACTTCACTCATAATTTTATCCTCACTTTTCTGTGAGACTTGGAGTATACATTAATAATAAAAATTATTTTTACAATATATCCCTTTATTGTTGAAACAAAAGATGCTTCCAGAAAAATTTAATATTACCATCAAGATGCTTTGCCACATCCCACTCTAACATATTATCAGCTATACCTTGAATAGCTACAGCAGCTGGGCATTTATCATTATTTACGCAAATGGGTAATTGATGCACCACGGAATGTCGCACTGTAATATCGCGCGGAACAATACCCACAAGGTCTAGGGACACATTACTTAAAAAATGTTCACAAGCTTGATATAGGCGACTAAACACATCCTTGGCCATACGCATATCTTGAGCCATATTTATTATTATCTTAAAGTGCTCAACACCATGAGTGGTTTTAAGAACCTTAATTAAAGCATAGGCGTCAGTTAATGAAGTAGGCTCAGGAGTTAGCACCACAAGGCGTTCTTGGGCGGCTAGGTTAAAATATAATACATTATCATTAATACCAGCTCCGGTATCCACCAGCATAAAATCAACTTCTTTTTCTAAAGCGTCCACAGCTTCAAGTAGCTCTAGTTTTTGACCAGTATCTAAGGATAGCATTTCACTCATACCTGATGAGGCTGGTAAAATAGAAAAGCCATAGGGAGTTGGAAATAAAATATCTCTAATATTTGCACCTTCGTGAAAGAGGTGAAAGAGATTTTTTTGTGGAGTTAAGCCAAGGAGCACGTCCACATTAGCAAGACCCAAGTCCGCATCCAAGAGCACCACGCGCTTACCACGTTTTGCAAGCTCTACAGCAAGGTTTACTGACAAATTAGTTTTGCCAACGCCACCTTTGCCAGAGGTAATGGAAACAACTAGAGGAAATGTATCACTCATAAAAACTCCCTAACTACCGTTTTTATTATTTTGGCTATCTAAGCCAGGTAATTGTCTTTTAAAAATAAGCCGCCATAATAAAGACTCTGTGGCGGATACAAGTGTATCACGAAGTTCTGCTCCATATGACAAAGCAGATACTGGAACATTACATGCTGCCGCGGCATTTACAATACTTCCATAACTTACAGATTCATCAAGCTTGCCCCACACAAGGCTAGTATGCCCTTCAGATGCATAGCGGTGTAAAAAGGCTGTTATTTGTGCCCCATCATAAGTGGGCGAAAGAACAATATGCGTTGCCATATCACCTGCTTGACCTGCGCTTATACCTAGGCTTTGTTTAACGCCTTCTAAATTATCATTAAGTCCTATGCCCTGCATATCTATAAAAATTTTATCTGCATGGGCATTGGCAACTAAAGCCTTTTCCATGCTTATTTTATCACGTGCTTCGGTATATGAAAAGTCAGAAAGCTCAGCCCAATGTCTTAAAATTAACCTACCATTGCCACGTTGGCAATCAGCATTAATGAAAGCTATGCGCATATCTGGATTTTGAGCACGCAAACTTAAGCCCATACGCAAAGCAGCGGTAGTTTTACCCACTCCATAAGGCCCTGCAAGGCAGTGTAATCTTTGTGACCATTCTTGCATACCCCAAGTTTTAACTGGCACAAGCTCACTTAATGACTCAAGTACAGACGCCCCTGGACTTAGGAGTAAACGCCTATATAACTCCAAAGCCACCACATCAGATACACCTTCGCGTTGTAAATATTCCAAAGCTACGCGTTGTCTTGGCGTAAGTTTTTCTAGCTGAATGGATGGCTTCATGAGCGCAAAGAGATGCTCTTTAACTTGTAGCCATTCCTTATGCCATTCACTCCAGCCAGGTGGATTTGGATGGGCAGAAGATGAAGCCTGACTAATCAAGGATGTGCCACCAAGTAAATGACTTTGGCTTTTGACGCTGCTGTTGCCTGCCACTGCGCTGGTATTTTTAACACTGCCAGTTGATGTCATACTATTGACAGCAGCTGTGCGCTCTATACCAGCAGTAACTTCATGCAGGCGCACTCCACCTTTGCGAAAAGTCCTACTGCTAAGAATAACCGCTTCTGGTCCAAGCTCTTCTTTAATTTGAGCTAATACCGCTTGGGTATTGGGTCCGGTATATGTTTTAACGTGCATTAATCAATCCCCACTACGCCCACAGATTGCAAGTGAATGTCTGGTGGTATTTCAGCTTGAGAAATAACCGGCACTGCAGGCAAAAAGCGTGTAATTAGCTGTGCTAAATGAGGCCTAATAATGGGAGAGGCCAATAATATAGGTTGCCCCTCTGCCTGTACGGCATTTTCCATGGCTGTATTAACACTTTGAATAAGTTTTTGGGCCACCACTGGATTTAGCGACAAAAATGTGCCTCCATCAGTTTGCCTTATACCTTCTTGTACAGTACGTTCGGCCTCTTGGTCTAGTGTTAAGACAGCCAAACCTCCGGTACTATCCACATATGGACGTACAATGGAGCGCGCTAAACGTTCACGCACGTACTCTGATAGCATATCTGGCTGCTTTATGCTTGGGCCAAAATCACCTAAGGTTTCAACAATAGTTAGCATATCGCGTATGGTCACATTCTCACGTACCAAGGTCTGCAACACTTTTTGTACTACGCCAAGAGGCAAAATACCTGGTACTAAATCCTCTACAGCCTTTGGCGAATGCTTGCTCAAGGTATCCAAAAGACCTTGTACAGCTTGACGATCTAAGAAGTCTGACAAATACTTGCGAAATACTTCTGTTAAATGTGTAGCAATTACAGTTGCTGGGTCAACTACAGTATAGCCTGCAAGCATGGCTTCTTCACGCTGCGCTTCTGGTATCCAAAGAGCTGGCAAGTTAAAGGCTGGCTCACGTGTAGCAATACCACTAATTTGCGTTGTCACATTGCCTGGATCCATAGCTAAGAAATGGTCCACCAAAATCTCTGCCGATGCCACCTGATTACCCTTAATAAGTAATGCATACTGGCCGGGTTTTAGTTGCAGATTATCGCGTAAATGTAAAGCTGGAATAACTACCCCCATGTCCAGTGCAAATTGACGACGAATGGAGCGAATACGTGAAAGTAAATTACCACTTTGCTCTTCATCCACAAGAGGTATTAAACCATAACCCACCTCAAGCTCCAAGGCATCCAAGGGCAACAAAGCTTGTACTTCTTCTGGGGTATCAGCAGTACCAGAACCAGCTTGGCCTTTCTTGGCCTTAGTATTGGCTTTGTTAGCAGCTTCTTCTTCATCATCCTTAGCAGTCATGCGTGCAGCACCAAAGCATACAGCAGAAAGAATTAAGAATGGTATAGTTGGCAAGCCAGGAACTAATGCAAATATTAAAAGCACAAGAGAAACCATTTGTAAAGCACGAGTATTAAAGGTTAGCTGTGCTAAGAATTCTTCACCCATCTTGGCTTCAGCAGCAGCACGCGATACCAAGATACCAGTACCAGTTGATACTAAAATAGATGGAATGGTAGACACAAGACCATCACCAATTGTTAATAAAGAATAGGTAGTTAGAGCACTACTCCAGCCCATATCTTTTTGCACAACACCAATAATAATACCACCAATGAGGTTGACCATGGTAATAAGCATACCAGCATTAACGTCACCAGATACAAACTTACAAGCACCATCCATAGCACCATAAAAATCTGCTTCCTTACGTAACGCGTGACGGCGATCTGTGGCTTCACCTTCATCAATAAGACCTGCGTTTAAATCCGCTTCAATGGCCATTTGCTTACCTGGCATAGCATCCAAGGTAAAACGAGCTGCTACCTCAGCAATACGTGTGGTACCAGCTGTAATAACAGTTTTATTCAAAATGAATAAAATCATGAAGATAACACCACCAACCACATAACTACCACCAACCACAAACTCGCCAAAAGCACGAATTACTGAACCAGCAGCTTCAACGCCTTTCTCACCATTTAACAAAATAAGTCTTGTGGATGACACGTTTAGGGCTAAACGTAATAATGTTGTGACTAATAGCAAGGATGGAAATATGGAAAATTCAAGAGGAGATGTCATAAACATGGTTGTAATAAGCACGAGTAATGACAAAGAAATACTAACAGATAGCATGATGTCCAACATAAATGTTGGTAATGGAATTAACATCATAAATAAAATTAAGACTACGCCACCAGCAAGTAATAAATCACCTTGCTTAGCAAATCGTTCGTAGTTCATTTCTGGTAGTGCTGCCATAATACTGACACCTCTTGTTTTAGACCCGCACTAAATTTTTAATACGGGCGCATTATCTTTTTTCCTATTTTCCTGGCATCTTACCTTTCATGCGCCAAATACTGGCAAGTATGGATGCAGTGGCCTTGTACAACTCTTCAGGGATCATATCCCCCACTTCTACACTCTTATACAAAGCCCGTGCCAAAGGTACATTTTCACGTATAGGCACATTATGTTCACGAGCAACTTCTTTTATTTTTTCTGCCATGTGGTCAGCACCTATAGCTAAAACTATGGGTGCTGGTGCTTCCATTACATTATAACTTAAAGCCACAGCAATGTGAGTTGGGTTGGTGATAACAACGTCAGCCTTAGGTACGTCTTGCAACATACGCCTAGCTAGCTGTTCCATCATTTTTTGACGCTGTTGCTGCTTAACTAAGGGGTCACCTTCAGATTGTTTACGTTCGTCTTTTATTTCATCCTTAGTCATTTTATTGCCTTCATTATAAGCATAACGACTTTGCCATACATCAAAGCCTGCAATGGCACCCATGGGAATTAATGTATAATAAACTAAGGTAAAACCAGTATCTAACATATATCGAACAACACCAGCTGCATCTTCGTAAAACATAGGCAAAAAATTAACATATTCTTGACTAATAATAATGGCTGGGATGGTGGCGATAACTAGAGAGAACAAAAGACTTTTAAGTAAGCGAAAAATTGTTTGTGGAGAGGCAAGCATCTGCTTTAGTGATTTAATTACATTAAACTTTTCTAATTTAGGTTTAAAAACCTTGGTAGTCCAAAGGCTACCAACTTGCAAACGCAAGCAAAGCCAAGCACTAATACCAAGAAACGCTAATATAGGTAACAAAATCTTAGCAAGATATGCAGAAATCCATAAAAATAAAGAATAAACCGTTTCAGAATCAGCCTGAAATTCAAAAGAACGTGTTAAAAAATGACGATAAATACCCATAACTTCATCGCCCATGGTTTCAATCCACAAAAATAAACCTATCATACCAGCAACTAGGCTGACAAATTTGCTCATTTCCTGTGATTTTGCAACATTACCCTCACTACGCTGTTTACTGACGCGTTTAGGGGTAGCTTCTTCTGTTCTGCTAGGATCTTGCTGCTTACCAAACATGATTTAACCTCTTTAATTTCCCACCAAGGGGCTTGCAATACGCATAATATTTGCTAACATATCATCTAAGCTTGTAATGTAATTTGACATATATTCAGACATCATTACTAACAATGTACCAAGAAAGAAAAAGCCTGTACCTATTTTTACCGGAAAGCCAATATCCATAATATTAACCTGTGGAGATGTTCTGCTCACCAAGGCTAAAGCTAACTCAACCATGAACAATGCAACCATAACTGGTGCAGCTATTTTCAATGCAATTACAAATATTTGAGTTGACAAATTAAGCACTTCAGTCAAAAGCATTTCACCAAGCACAAGCCCTCCAGCAGGCACTAAGCGAAAACTCAAACTAAAGGCTTGAATCATATATAGGTGTCCATCCAAGGCCAAAAATGTCAAAATGGCGACCATCCAAAGAAAGAAGGCTGTAATACCAGTTTGATTACCAGTTAATGGGTCTGCAAAACTAATCATACTAAAACCCATCTGGAAACCAAATAACTCACCCCCAGCCTGAATACCCATAAATACAAAATTAATACACATACCAAGCACAAGACCAAGCACAAGTTCATTAATAAAAAGCAATAATATATCAAATGGATGCGCAGGCATAGCAGTGCCTGGCAAGGACAGTTGAGGCCATATACCAAGAGTAAAAACAATAGTAATAGCAGCCTTTACTTGCATGGGTACACGCTCTGATGAAAAGACTGGCAATAAAAACATCACTATGCTAACACGCATAAAGGTTAGCAAAAAACTCAAAATAGTGACGGCTGGTATATTAAAAATGTCCATGTTGTGATGTTTTGCAAAGATTGGGCCAAGGTCTTGATTAAGACATTACTTTTTGCGCCATTGCCACAACGGCCTAGAGGCTTTATCTTTCCATAGACATTTTTGATTATTTTTTTACCTTGGTACAAGACGTGAATAATGTCTGCGTCGATGATATTAACAATTTGATATTGCTTCTGTTTTGCATGCACCAGAGTGGGAATTAAAAGACAAAGGAAAATTAAAAATAACTTCATAGCAGATAGTTTAATGTCTGCTATGAAATCTATTGTACCTGCAATTTTATCAGCAAAGCTTCCAGCAGTTGCCCCAGCAGCATTCCATGCTTGCCGTCCATAGCATGCTACTGTTGGACCATATACTCTAGCTAAGTGTGCAGCATCAATGGCGGCTGGATAAATTGCTGCAAATGCTTGCCCATCTCTATCAACACGCCCAACGGGGTCATCTACGCAATAAGTCCTTTATCCGTTCAAGTGTCAAGCGTATGCTGTCGGAAATTCGACCCAAGGGGCGGCAAAGCCGTTCCCGTTAGCTGAGCAAGCGAAGCTTACGGAAATCGCACGCAACGCAATTCCGCCAACCTGACACTCTCACTCTACGGCCCACTACAGTGGGCGACTCCG
>CAYJLD010000046.1:0-17874 GCA_964371195.1 uncultured Desulfovibrionaceae bacterium
CAATGACGCCCATAATACATGTACCTACGCCATAGGCATGGGCTGCCAAGTAAAAAGTTTGGCAAGCAATGCCGGCATCAAAAATTTCCCAAGAATTTTCTTGAGCTGTAGCATATTCTGGTTTGCTTAGGTCAAGTTTACCACTTTTACCTTTAACAAAACTTAGCACCAAAACATTTTTTGCATTTTTTAAGGTTTTAATATTATAAACAAAACCTTTAACCCCATCATTAATAAGTCCAGCAATCTTTTGTGGATCAGTAATGCAAGTATAACGAGCAATTTGATAATTGGCCCATGAAGGTGCAAAGCGCGTGGCTTCAAAAATTTTATCCATCACATCACGTCCCACAATTTCATCCTTATAGGTACGAATGCTTCTACGTTGTTTTAATAGGTCAATTCCCTGTAAATTTTCCATAATATCTCCTTATTTTATGCGATTTAGTACCAATAGTATAAAAAAGTTACACAAATCATACTTATGGCACGCAAACCTTGATTAGTTATAATCAATTGCAAGGCCACACTGGGACGAAAAAACCCTGCATATGACGGCAATTGATGTCTTATGGCTCGCATGGGAGTTGATAAAATATTACCCACCAAGAGTGCCAAGACAATTTCCTTAGCTGAAAGTGCCCCAGTATTAAATATAGCTCCTGCCGCCGAAAGCGCCGCTCCAAGCTCAGCTGCAAGATGTAATACAATAATTCCCATAGCCTGTGGCTTTAAAAATGAAAGCCATTGCATATGCTCACTAAGCCACATTTGTACATAATGAAAAAAACCACCTTGATGCATAATATACATCAAAATATAAATGGGCACAGAAAAATAAAATAAGCGCGGTACACGCTTTTTAAACCTCTTAAACGCTTTATAAAATACATCTTTAAGGCTTGTATTTTCATCCTCAAGTAAGCAACTCACACAGCCACTTGGAGGTTTTGGTAAAATTATGCGCGCCACAAAAATAGTCAATATAGTTCTTGCAGCAGCCGCTAATAGGGTAAGCCCCACATAAATCACAGCCGGAAAACCCAATATGGGCCAAGTCAAAAAAAAGATTGTGGGTGCATGTGTTAAATATGAAGGTAGACTATTAAATAAATTTGAAAGTATCAATTCACGTTTGTTAATTGTACCCTGCTCAAAATTTTCTGCCAAAAGGCCATTGGCCGCTGCTGGCGAAAAAAAAGCCGTAGAGAAGGCCGCACCGGCCACATCTTGCAGGTGTGCTGCATTAGAAAGTGGTGTAGCTATGCGTGCTAAATGTCTTGTCCAGCGTAAGCCTTCAATAAGATTAGCTACTAAGAGGCCAATACTTATACCCAATAGCAATCGTAACATGGGCCAAATTAATGCATCCCATAGCGATAAAACATGTTCCACAAAATACCTTTAAGCAATCATCATGCTATATCTAGCTTAAGCCCTAAATCTTCAGGCAGATTTTTCTGCATGGCAGCATTTTTTGCCAAAACATCGCAACGTTCATTTTCCACATGACCTTGATGACCCCTAATCCAGTGTAATTTCACTTGATGCTGTTGCAATAAAGCATATAACTCTTCCCAGAGGTCTTGATTTTTCACTGGTTTTTTATCAGCTTTACGCCAATTATTCTTAAGCCAACTTTGTAACCATTTTTTTTGAATTGCATTACAAACATATTGAGAATCAGAAAAAATATCAACTTTGCAAGTTTGAGTTAAGGCTCGTAAACCTTCAAGCACGGCCAAAATCTCCATACGATTATTAGTTGTTTTAGCAAATCCACCAGATAACTCTTTCTCATGCGCTGTACCTGCTAGGCGCACAATGGCAGCCCATCCTCCAGGCCCAGGGTTGCCAAGGCATGAACCATCCGTAAAAATTTGTACATGCTTCATCATACTATATCTTTGTAATCATAGGTATTACAATGGGATCTCTATCCATAATACGACGGAAAAAACGCCGTAAGGACGAGCGAATACCATCAGATAATAAATCCAAATCATTAAAGTTGGCATCTTCAAGCCTATCTAAGATTAAACACTTTGCATCTTCTAATATATGTCGATATTGTTGCTCAAATACAAAGCCCTTAGATATTATCTCTGGTCCGTATAAGACGCTTCCTGTATCATGGTCAAAAATCAAATTAACTATAACAATGCCCTCTTCACCTAAAATTTGTCGTTCCCGCAACACCGCATGCCCCACATCTCCAACTCCCTTACCATCAACCAAGGTACGATCTGCTGGTATGCGCTCTTCCAAACGTATACCTTGAGAAAGCAAGGTTAGGGGATCTCCAGCTTCTAAAATAAATGTATACCTAGCAGGCACATTACACTCTTGAGCTAAGCGGCAATGTTTAACTAAATGTCTATACTCACCATGAATAGGTACAAAAAATTGTGGTCGCACAGCTAGAAGTAACTCTTTTAGCTCTTCACGATGAGCATGCCCAGATGCGTGGATAGCTCGTACATTTTCATAATAAACTTCTGCTCCAAGCCTGTACATTTCATTAATCAAAGCCGAAATAGCCCTAGCATTACCAGGTATCATACGCGAAGACATTATAATAGTATCGCCATTTTGTACTGAAAGTTGCTTATGTCCCCCCATGACCATGCGCGATAGGGCAGAAAGCGGTTCTCCTTGTGCACCTGTTACTAGGAGTACTGTTTTTTTAGGCTCAATATCTGGTACGCCATTAAAGGCATTGTAAAAAGATGGCGGTAAACGTAAAAATCCAAGTTCTTTTGCTTTTTCAATATTATTGGCCAATGACTTACCGCTAATGATAACACTGCGCCCAGTTTCACGAGCAAGATCAAATACTTCTTGAATACGATGAATATGGCTAGAAAAAAGAGTTATGACTATACGACCATGAGCACTACCAAACGCTTTACGTAACGATTGCATAACTTCACGCTCAGAAAGAGAACGTCCCGCATGCTCCACATTAGTGGAGTCAGAAAGTAAAAGGCGCACACCACGCTCACCAGCAAAATCTTGAAATAAGCGTATATCTGTACCAGATCCTTGTAATGGATTGGGATCTATTTTAAAATCACCTGAATGCAGAACTTTCCCCACAGGTGTTTCTACAGCTAAAGCAAAACCCTCAGGAATAGAATGACATACGGGGAAAAATCTAAAACTAAAATCGCCAAGTTGTAGAGGGCTTGGATTGTTTTCACCCCACTCTTCACCCTCAACAGCAATTAATGTGGCCCTATCAAGTAAGCCACGTTCACGTAGCTTATGCTCCACAAAGGCAAGCGTTAAGCGTGAACCGTAAATATTTAAGCCTTTTATAAGAGAGACTAACCAAGGTAGCGCACCTATATGGTCTTCATGTCCATGAGTTAAAACCACGCCAAGCAGGCTATCGCGCATACTTAAAACATGTTCAAAACTTGGTATAACTACGTCAACACCAAGATGTGAGTCATCTGGAAACATAAGCCCACAATCGACCATTACAACACCTTGCGGCCCAGCCCATAGCTGGCAATTAAGCCCTATTTCGCCAACTCCGCCCAAGGGAGTAATGGTAACAAATTGCTCCTGCATAAAATTATTTACCGAATAATCCTTTTATAACACGTTAAATAAATATATACTACTACTTGCAATATACTACATAGCAAAGTCATATATGGCAAGCATTTCTACACAGTTATATGGTGACCGACACACCATTCTAATTTTAAAAATTGTACATCATTTCACCTGCTTAATCCAAGAACACAAGTGAATACTCCACCAAATAAAGTCTATGGCTTGGGATAAAAGCTAAAGCTGGCTGTTGCGGCTAAAAGCCGCTAGAATTAGTCACTAGTCAAGTTTAGCACTGGATTGCCACTAAAAAACGCTAGTCATATTATCTCTGTATGCAACTCCCGAGGTGTTTTTTCTCGCAATGACAGCGTAAAAATACTACTTAAAAACAAAGCGTTGCGACAAATGAAGACTATGTTTCTGTCATGCGAGGAGGCCTGAGGAACGAAGGGCGACGTTGCCCCACCCAAAGGGCGCGAAGCGTTTGCGTTAGGTGAGCTTGCGAACCTTACGCAAATGGACAGCAAGGCATCCATGCCTTTTGTGCTTTTTGCAATAAGAAACGCTGAAACTGTCAGCTAAAGCTGGGGGTTTTAGCCCTCCCAAGCGGATACAATAAATAAATTAGAATAACATATTGAGTACACGTGATTCCGAATTAGAAAATATTACTACTAGCAGAACTCTTTGCTGAGGCAATGTGTGAGGTTGGGGAAGGTTTTTTGAGCAATTAGCCGGCGGTGAAGCAACGCGAAAGTGCCGAGCCGCGAAAAAAACTTTACCGAACCTCACACATTCAGCTAAAAATAACCAAATCGGAATGGCGTGGTATTGAGTACATATTCAAAAACATAATACTTGCGTATATCTTGAAATACGAATATATATATCAAGCTTTCTTGATGAAGAGCATAAACATAAAATATTAACATTAATTATTACGATATGTCACATATACTTTCTTATTTTAAAGCCCTAGCTGATGAAACACGCTTGCGCTTATTACATGTACTTTACCATCATGAGCTTTCAGTCAACGAATTGGTTAGTATTTTAAGCATGGGTCAATCGCGCGTATCAAGGCATCTTAAAATTTTATCTGAGGCAGGTCTTTTACAGTGGCGACGTGATGGTTTATGGGTTTTTTATGCTGCGGCAACATCTGGTCAAGGTCAACGTTTTTTAACCAGCATTATGCCTTACATAAATGGTGATGGCCCTATGCAATATGACTTAGCTGCTGCTTTGCGCTGCATTGAAGATCGCAATCGAAAAACTAGACAATTTTTTAATGACATCGCAGAAGATTGGGATGATTTGCACCGTGAAATATTGGGCAACTTTGATTTAGCCAATGCTGTTTGTGAATCCATGCCAAAGCCTTGCCAACTAGCAGTGGACCTTGGCTGTGGCACAGGCGAAGTTTTAGAAAAAATTCTGCCCGCAGCTCATGGAGTCATTGGAGTTGATGGTAGTGCTAGCATGCTTGAGCTAGCCAGGCGTCGTTTTACACCTGGGCTTATTAACGGCAAAAACTCGCGCGTGTCTTTACGTATTGGTGAGCTTGACTATTTGCCTTTACGTGATAGCGAAGCTGATTTTGCATGTATCAACTTTGTTTTGCATCATCTCTCAACTCCATTAGATGTCTTACACGAAGTTAAGCGTGTACTTTGTAAAAAGGGCCGTTTACTAATTACTGATTTTGATAAACATGATAATGAAAATATGCGTAACAAATATGGTGATCGCTGGCTTGGCTTTACGCCTGAAATGCTCACAAGTCTGGTGCGTGATGCTGGCTTTACCTTGCTTAATATTGAGCGAAGAAGTGTAGAAAAAAAGCTAGGCCTTTTATTGGTATTAGCTGAAAAATAATCCAAGGAGAATAACATGAGCAAAGCTCAAGAACTTGACCTTTCCCTTAATTACAAAGTAGCTGACATGTCCTTAGCCGATTTTGGCAAAAAAGAAATGCAACTTTCCGAACGTGAAATGCCTGGTCTTATGCAATGCATAGCCAAATATGGAACACAAAAACCACTTAAGGGCCTTAAAATTACTGGCTCTTTACATATGACCATACAAACTGCCATGCTCATAAAAACTCTATATGAACTTGGCGCAGATCTTCGTTGGGCATCTTGTAATATTTTCTCAACCCAAGACCATGCCGCTGCTGCCATTGCAGAACTTGGCTATGCTAAAGTATTTGCTTGGAAGGGCGAAACCCTTGAAGAATACTGGTGGTGCACCGAGATGGCTCTTACTTGGCCTGATGGTAGCGGACCTGACTTAATAGTAGATGATGGTGGAGATGCAACTCTTATGTTGCATGAAGGTGTAGAAGTTGAAAAAGACCCCTCACGTTTAGACAAACAATACGACAACAAAGAATTTCAAATTATTATGCAACGCCTTGCCCTTGCATATGAAAAAAGTAAAGACCATTGGCAGCGCTTAAGCGCTAATGTTAAGGGAGTTTCTGAAGAAACTACTACAGGCGTACATAGGCTTTATCAATTAGCTGAGGCAAAAAAGCTTCTTTTTCCAGCTATTAATGTAAATGACGCTGTAACAAAATCAAAATTTGATAACCTTTATGGCTGCCGTGAATCATTAGCAGATGGCATTAAACGCGCAACTGATATTATGGTAGCTGGTAAGGTAGTATTAGTGGCTGGATATGGTGATGTAGGTAAGGGTTGTGCCCAGTCCATGCGTGGTTTTGGTGCACGAGTTTTAGTCACAGAAATTGACCCCATTTGCGCTTTACAAGCCGCTATGGAGGGCTATGAAGTAACCACCATGGAAGAGGCTGTTAAAGAAGCAGATATATTTGTAACCGCTACTGGCAACTATCATGTTATCACTGGCGCGCACATGGAAGCTATGAAGGATGAAGCTATCATCTGCAACATTGGCCATTTTGATAATGAAATAGAAATGAGCTACTTAGAAAACACTAGTGGTGTTAATTGCTTAAATATTAAACCACAAGTGGATAAGTGGACCTTAAAGTCTGGCCGCTCAATTATAGTTTTGGCCGAAGGCCGCCTAGTAAATCTTGGCTGCGCTACAGGTCATCCAAGTTTTGTTATGTCCAATAGTTTTACTAATCAGGTCCTAGCACAAATTCGCTTGGCAACTGATAAAACTTTGGAGAAAAAAGTTTATACCCTACCTAAAGACTTAGATGAAGAAGTGGCAAGGTTGCATCTTGAACGTATTGGTGCAAAACTTACTACCCTAACCAAGGAACAAGCCGATTATATTGGCGTTAAGGTTGAAGGACCATATAAAACTGATCACTACCGCTATTAATATAAACAGCGTTTAGTAAATATTAAAAAAACCCTGCATATTGCTATGCAGGGTTTTTATTATGCTATGGACAAATTCTAGGTCAAAAAAGTAAATTTTTAAATGTGATTTAAAAATTATTTTTCAATTTTATGGCCTTACACTTAAAATATGACGTTTAAAATTTAACGCTTTTGATTGCGCCGCAAACTGTTTTCAATGATAACAGCTATTTCAATTAAAGTTTTTTTGGGAAGGGGTCTGGGGAAACTCTTTTTTGTTCACAAAAAAGGTTTCTCCAAGGACTTTATCAGCAATCTCAAAAAAAATCCCTGCATATTGCTGTGCAGGGTTTTTTTATCTGTTTCTTTATCAACTAGAATGGCCACATATTATCCATAAATCTTGTAAACCAACCAGGCTTTTGCTTATCAGCCAAAACACCCTTACCATAGTATTGTATATTAGCGTCAGCAATTTGAGTTGAATTAATAGTATTATCGGCTGACACATCACGAGAGCGTATTGTACCTGTAATTACAATATATTGAGTTTCTTCATTAACGCGAGTTTGGCGCACACCTTCAATTTGCAATAAACCACCGGGCAACACACGAATAACCCTAGCTGCCAGTGAAGCTGTCACTTGATTTTCGCGTGAGGTTTCACCAGAACCATCAAAGTCACTACTTGATGATGTATTGAGTACACTTGTATTTTCACCTATGGGTGCATCAAAGTTTTTTACCCCGCCTGGTATGTATGGAAACATATTCATAGTAGTTCTGCCAAAGGCTGCCGTAACACTGTAATCATTGTTACTTTCTTTTTCAGCAGTAGTATCAGCAGAGTTTTTGGCGGCGCTATTTTCTAAAATATTAACTACAACAATATCGCCAACGCGCCTTGCCCTGCTGTCTGAAAATAGTGGGTCAATATCACTTTCGGCAAATAGTGAACCTGGATTATTTACTCTTGTCCCCTCATTAAAAACTGGGGTATGCGCTACAGGCGCCACCACTTCTGGCCTTTGCTTGGTGCTTTGGCAACCAAGGCAGAGTAATGCCATGGTAATTACAAGACCTTTGTTCATCAATGTAAACTTTTTCATAATATTTCCCTCACTTCTCCCCTATTGTTTATTGGGCTATAACAGTTTTGTTATCACGTATAGTTGCATATACTTGTTTTTTGCTTTGCAAATTTCGCACCGGAATAGTAGCGCCTGGCTCCCCGTCGGCTAAACTTTCAGCTTGAACTTCCATAACTATGTTACCCCTTTCATAAATTAGACGCACAATAGCGCCTTTGCGTATCATGGCAAGGCCAAGTAAATCCGATTGAAAAATTGGTTGCCCTGTGCTCACAGCACGCACCATTTGCCAAGGGCCACCACGTCCATCCCAAGGCATACCACGCAAATGAGCAGCATTTACACGAATAAAAGTTATATCTTGAGTGTTTAGCGCATCACCCTTGTTTAACGGACGTGCAGCAGAAGGTACTTCTACCCAAAGATTAATAAAAGCAGTACCAGCTGCGCGGCGCAAAATATCTCCGTCAGCTTCTTGTACTATGAAACGAAAACTAATACGCCCAGGAGCCACCTTACCAACTTCTAAGTCAACCTTTTGTTGCCCATGAGCCAAAAAGATATATGGTGGTAGGCGAAACTCTGCCACATCGGCAGTGCCTGGCATGGCTTGTAATTGTGGAGTCAAATATCTGACAACATAGTTTCGTAAATCATCTTCTTGAAGAACAAGACCGCCACGCTGTATAGCTAATGATGATGGTAAAATACATCTTTGGGCATAGTCTTTTAATGCTTCATTTAGAGCTTTAGAGAGACGTGTCTTATTGATTTGTAGTGGTTTGCCAGCTTCTGGAGGAGCAGGCCAAAGGGCTTGCTTACTTAGCTGTTGCCATATTTCTTGAGGTACTGGGCCAAGTGGTTCTGCAATTTCACCAAGTAAGACCATATCGTTATTAGTCACAGCTGCACTGCGAATACCAATACGCCAATCAGTAGCTTCTTGTACTTCCAAAGCCTTAGGCGTAAATTGTGGTTTCATCATATTATTACGCACTTGTGGGCTTCTAACCATTTGCTGCTCAGGACTTAAAGGTAAACCAGCACCGTTAGCGTCAACCGCACACAATGCAAGTAGCACCAATAAAGCTACCAAGCATATGAAAAAAGATTGTGCACGGTAAAAAGCTAACATAACTATGACCTCTTTAATTGCACCGCAATACCGAGCATGGAATCGGAGGTTTGAATGGACTTTGAGTTTACTTCATAAGCACGCTGGCCTACGATCATATTAACCATTTCATCCACCACTTCTACGTTGGACATTTCAAGAAAACCTTGAGCTAATGTTCCCACATTATCGGTGCCAGGCTCACCTTCAAGCTCATCACCAGAGGCATCATTGGGTGTGTAAAGATTACGTCCACGCGCATCAAGACCTGCTGGGTTAATGAAGGTATATAATGGAATATCAGCCCCAGCTATTTCTTCTCCAGCTGCATCAAGAGCTGCAATATGCCCTTGAGGTGAAATGGCAATATTTTTTGTTTCCGGTGGTACAGAAAATTCTGGCTGTAATATGTATCCATTAGCTGTAACTATAGTACCATCTTGATTTAATTTAAAAGAGCCAGCTCTTGTGTACATAAGTTCACCATTAACTTCCACTTGGAAAAATCCATCACCCTCAATGGCAATATCAAGCGCATTACCAGTGTTTTGAAAGTCACCTTGTGAGAAAAATTTATGCACTGCCGTTGGCCTAACACCCATACCAACTTGAATACCTACAGGTAGCATATTGTCACCTTCGGTAATAGAGCCTGCAATCTTCATGGTTTGGTACATAAGATCTTCAAACTCAGCACGACTTTTCTTAAAGCCTGTAGTATTTACGTTTGCAAGGTTATTAGAAATAACGTCAATATTTAATTGCTGGGCCATCATGCCTGTAGCGCCAGTCCAAAGTGAACGCATCATAACTTTCTCTCCTTATATTGTGGCATACTTGCTAATTAGCTTATCTTGCCAACTCTTTGAATTGCGGAAGTATCCACAGCATCTGAGGTTTGAATAACTTTTTGATATGCCTCAAATTGCCGCTGAACTTCAATCATATTTACCATTTCTGAAACAACTTCCACATTGGCCGTCTCTACAAATCCTTGAGATAGACGAGCTCCATTAGCCAATGGATCAAGCTCAGCTACAGGTACGTCAGGACGTGGTCTGTAAAGATTTTGGCCTTGCTTTTCCAGATTTTGTAAATTATCCACAGTTACAAAGTTTATATTGTTTACAAGCTCCCCATCAGCAAATACTTGTCCATCACCAGAAATATTCACATCTCGCGTACCAGCTGGAATTACAATGGCACCGTCAGTACCTTGCACAGTAAAACCTTGCGGAGTTACCAATGTACCATCTGATGACATGACAAAGTGACCATTTCGTGTATATAGCTCCCCTTGCGGAGAATTTACTTTAAAAAATCCTTCACCATTAATGGCCACATCAAGAGGATCTCCGGTAAAGTGCATGGCACCTTGCGAAAAATCTGTTTTTGATACGGCAATACGCGGACGCGCCATGTTTTTTGGATCAGGAAAAAGCGGCTTTGAACGCACAGTAGCAAGAGGTTCGCGTATTTCATCATGCGCAAAACTAGCCATGGTATCCTTAAAAGCCAACATATCGCGCTTATAGCCGTTGGTATTAACATTTGCCAAATTATTGGCAATAAAATTCATGCGGTGTTCTGTGCTTAAAGCACCAAAAACGGCACTAAACATGGTTTCTTGCATGAAAAAATCCTCCTGTATGCCTTTTGAACAGTTTATTTATTTTTTTGCTCGTGGTCATACACAAGGGGTGTTTGCAAATAGTGGGCCAATTTTTTTTGACTGGAATAAAAGAAGATTAAAGAAAGCTTAAAATGAAATTGTATGATTTACTGATTTAAATAAAAAAGTTCTTAATATACAAAAATAAAGCCCGTCAAAAACGGGCTTTAAATTCTGACATCAAGTTAAAAAACTAGGGGTGGCACTTGGACTTAGCGCAACCAGTAAGTTCTTTTTTCTTAGCAGCGTCAGCACCAGCAACTTTAGCATGGCAACTTACGCAAGTATCAATCTTGGTGCCTTTCTTGGCATGCATGACATAATAAAGACTCTTAACGCCTTTCTTTGCTTTAAAGTCATCATGACAGCCAGCTGTGCTACATTTACGGAAGTCTTCCTTGCCATCCACAGGGTGGTGACAACTTGCACAAGGTGTATCCTTGTGGGTGCTGTGATTGAAAACAACGGCTTTTTTACCGTTCTTCATTTGGATACCATCCGCAGGAACTTCAGGCTGAGCCGCTAGTGCAGGAACAGCAAGAGCCAATACAAATAGAGCAACGATGCTCCATACCATCTTTTTCATAACGCGCCTCCTCAAACGGGTTGTGATAGATACAAAATTAAAATAACTTGGAAAAAATTTCTTGTCAATAATCTTCATGGTATAAGAATTATTCTTAGCAGCTCTAACTATATACTAATCTGATAAATGATATGAATAAAACAAAATTTTTTTTCATATTTATTAAAATTTATACCAACTAATTACTTGACCAGATACTTTTAGCAACAAAAGATGCAGCACCAAAACCATTATCAATATTGCAAACTGCAATACCAGGTGCGCATGTACAAAGCATTGTGGACAAAGCTGCAAGTCCTCCATGCCCTACACCATAACCTACAGAAGTTGGAACAGCCACCACCGGACAGCGCACAAGACCTGCAAGCACACTTGGCAATGCTCCTTCCATACCGGCAACTGCTATGATAGCCTTGGCTTTTTGCATGGCTGGCACATGAGCCATAAGTCTGTGTAGCCCTGCAACACCTACATCAGCAATAAAACCTGTTTCAATACCCCAAAAATATAAGGCGCCATAGGCCTCTAGGGCTACATGTCTATCGGCTGCCCCAGCAGAAATTACTAGTACTTCACCACAAGTTGGCCAAGGAGGGCTAGAAGGTAAACCACGGCCAAGACTAAAAAGCCCTCCCTCCTCAAGAGCATACCCTTGTGGAAATTTTTCCTGTAGCATATTAATTTGGCTAAGATTTACCCTTGTGGCTAGCACGGCGGAATTTTGACTTAGATTTTCTAAAGCACTTACAAGCTGTGAGTCACTTTTATTTTGTGCAAAAATCACCTCATTAAGGCCTGTGCGCAAACCGCGTTCTGTATCAAGGGTTAAGCCTTGAATAGTGTCTTCTATTGGTGCTAAATTTATTTTACTCAAAGCATCTTCAACACTCAACTGCCCCGTGGAGACTTGTTCAAATATTATGCGTAATACTTCTTCGCGCATATTTTTCCTTTCTAATTCATTAGTTACATATAAAATAAAAACTCATACCTTAATTATAATAAAAAAATACCCTAAAGCTAAATCTTAGTCCAAAAAAATATAGCTCATTTACTTTATAAAGGAAAGTCGTACTTGCTATTTTGCCCATAAGAAGTTAGATAGATACGAGTATGTCTACACGTCGTATACTTTTCCTCGCTCCGGCACACGCTGTTACGCGTGTTTTTCCTGAGCTACGTGATGCCGGATATGAACTTGGCATAGCCGAGAACCTTCAGGGTGCTTCTGCATTCGTGCGTAAATCAGGACCTGGAGTTATTTTTACACGCCCTTGGTTACCAGGATATAAAGCGGAAGATTTATTAAGTGTCGGCCAAGACGATCCTGACTTTCCACCTATCATTATTATAACAGACAAAGGCAATGCCGATGAAGCCCAGCGCTTTATGGAGCTTGGGGCTACTGATTACTGGCTTGAACCATTAGTCTTTGACAAAATAGCAACAGTTGCACGTGCCCCCCAACAAGCCGCTCAAGCGCCTGCTTCATCAACCCTTGGCGGACGCTCGGCAAGCTTTGCTAGTGGTCCGCGTATTGTTGGTAACCACCAAGCAGTACAAAAAGTTATGGCTTTAGCAAGGCAAGTGGCACCATCCAGAGCTACAGTGCTTATTAATGGTGAATCAGGTACAGGTAAGGAGCTTTTTGCGCGTGCTTTACACATGTGGAGTGATCGTAGTAATGGCCCCTTCGTAGCAGTAAACTGTGCAGCTCTACCAGAACATTTACTAGAAAGTGAATTATTTGGACATGAAAAAGGTGCGTTTACTGGAGCAATTGCGCGTAAGTTAGGTAAATTTGAGCTAGCCAGTGGTGGTACAATCTTACTCGATGAAATATCCGAAATGGACCTTGCCCTGCAAGCTAAGTTGCTTCGTGTTTTACAAGAAGGTGAAGTAGACCGCGTGGGTGGAACTGAAACTGTGCGTGTTGATGTGCGCATCCTTGCCACTACTAACCGTGACCTTGAAGATTGGGTAAAAGAAGGGAAATTTCGCCAAGACCTTTTTTTCCGTTTAAACGTTATTCCTTTACGCCTACCTTCGCTTCGCGAACGCGGTGATGATGTGCTTACCTTAGCTAAATTTTTTATAGATACATATACCAAGGATTACGGCATTACCAAGGGATCTCTTTCTAGTCAAGCTATGGACTGGTTAAAAAATTACGAATTCCCCGGCAATGTTCGCGAACTACAAAATCTTATGGAGCGCGCTGTATTATTAGCCAATGGCCGCCCCATAGAACCTGGGCATTTCTTATTAGACCCAGACGCTTGGCCAATTTTTGGTGATGATATAACAAACACCAGCTCTCAAACTATAGACGATGCTGGTTTGACAGAGGATACAAGCCCTAAAAATGATGACTCTAATGCAGCCATGTTTGGCGATGCTGTTATTCCATTACATGAAATGGAGCGCATTATGATTTTGAAAGGGCTTGAAATTACTTCGGGCAATAGAACTCAAGCTGCCGATTTACTTGGCATATCTGTACGCACCTTAAGAAATAAATTAAATGAGTATAGGGCCATGGGCATTGATGTGGAATAAGACTTTTCTTATCATTAACTTTATAAACCCCACTCTTATCATTAAATTAAAAAATAAAAAATAATATATTGGAGTAAATATGCTGGATTATATTCGTTCTAATTCTCAATCATTTGGAGTTAAACTAGCTTTTGGTTTGATTATTTTAGTCTTTGTATTTTGGGGTGTGGGTAGTTTGCAAAGTACTAGCCCAACTACCATTGTCGCTTCAGTCAATGACGAACCCATTACCGTGATAGCTTTTGAAAGAGCATATATGCAAGCTCTTGATAATGTAAGGCGCAGTAATCCCCAAATCACCCAAGAACAAATACAACAATTACAAATACCCCAACAAGTTTTGCAACAGCTTATATTAGCTATGCTTTTACAACAAGAAGCTAAACGCCTTGATATTGTAATTTCTCCTGCAGAGTTACGCAGTGCCATTGAGGAAATTCCAACCTTTCATAATGATAAAGGTGTATTTGATCCTGAACTATATAAGCGTATTATCACAGCTCAGCAACAGCGCTTAAGTGATTTTGAAAACCTTGTGCGTGACCAATTGCTTGAGGGCAAATTGCGCCGCGATATGACTATCACGGGTGAAGCTTTCAGTGAAGAAGTATCTGCTTTTTTTGACTTTACCTATGAGCAACGCGATATTGAATATTTATTTTTCCCCATGGAAGAAGCATTGGCTGAGGTAGAAATACCAGCTGAAGATAGTATTAAAGCTCACTATGAAAGCAACAAGCAAGCTTTTAGCATACCTGCTAAGGCTAGTATTGATTATGTTGTTGTTAGCCCAACCAATATTGTAACTCCTGAAAGCATTGCTACAGATGCTGTTGAAAAATATTATAATGACAATCAAACTAACTTTATCAGCCCTGCCAAAGCAAAGGTAAGTCATATCTTGCTAACCTTAACCCCCGATGCCAGTGCCGATGAAGTGGAAAAAGCCAAAGTTAAAATGGCTGAAATAGAAGCTGAGCTTAAAGCCGGTGCAAGCTTTGAGGCCCTTGCCACTGAATATTCTCAAGACACTACTACAGCTGCAAATGGTGGTAGCCTTGGTTGGATAAACCCCAATGACACAGTAAAACCATTTAATGATACAGTATTTAGCATGCACGACAATGAAATATCTAGCCCAATTCGTACTGACTTTGGACTGCACTTAATTAAGGTGGACGAAATAGAACAAGAAGCAACAAAGGACTTAGCAGAAGTTGAGTCCGATATTCGAACTGAACTTGCTCAAGAAATGGGTATGACTAAGCTACGTGAAGTATTGGACAACTTAATCGAAGCCAATATATTGGGTAATGATTTAAGTGCAGAAGCTAAGAAGCATAATTTAGAATTGCAAAACTCTGGATTACTCTCAGCTTTTGAGCTTGAAAAATTATTAAACATTAAACCAGAAGGCTCAGCTCAAATTTTTAATACAGCAGCGGGTGTACCCTTAGATGCAGCTATAAATGCTGAAAATAATAGTTATATAGTAGCAAAAGTTAAGGAAAAAGCCGACACTACTACTCGCCCTCTTGCTGAGGTCAAAGAAGAAGTATCCAAGCTATTGCGTGAAAATGACGCCATGGAAAAAGCCATGGCAAAGGCCACCGAACTTCGTAAGACTTTAGATAATGAGCAAGCTCAAATATCTGAACAAGTAAAGCTCATTGCCGATGTACAACGTGATGGAGATATTGGTGAACTTGGACCACAAGCAGATTTAAGTGCAGCTCTTTTTGATGCTGAAGTGGGGGCATGGTTACCAATAGTTTACAAAGTGACCATTGATGGCAAACCAGGTGCCTTACTCGCACGTGTAGCAAAAATAAAAGAATCACAAGATGCACAACTAAATGCCATGGAACAAATTATTGGCAATGTGCTCTCCATGCAGAAAAAAGAAAAAATGTTTCAATTGTTCATGGCAACATTGAGTGAAAAGGCCGAAATCGAAATACTTAATGAAGCGTATTTAAATATGATTTCAAACCCTTAACTTATAAATCATTGAAACAATAAACATTTGATATAATAGGACATACATGTTAGCAATAGTTGATTATGAGGCTGGAAACCAAACCAGTGTACAGCGAGCCTTAACTTATCTTGGTATTGAAAGTACTATTACTGCCGATGCAAACGTACTTAAACAAGCAAAAGGTATTATTTTTCCAGGCGTTGGAGCAGCTGGTCAAGCCATGCAACATCTACAAAGTACAGGCATGGATGTGCTACTAACTGACCTCGTTAATCAAAAAAAACCCTTGCTTGGTATTTGTCTTGGTTGTCAAATTCTACTAGATAAAAGTGCTGAAAATAATGCCAAAACCTTAGGTATTATGTCTGGCACTTGCGAACAATTTGCAAACCATTTATGCGAAGAGGACGCTACCCCCATTCGTATTCCGCATATGGGCTGGAACAGCCTACAGTATAAGCAAGATTGTTTGCTTTTTAATGATGTACCAAAGCATGCGGAATTTTACTTTGTGCACAGTTATTATGTATGCCCAGACCAATCATATGTAATTGCTACTACTAATTATGGTTTAGAATTTTGCAGTGTTTACGGCCGAGATGGACTATGGGCCATCCAATTTCATTTGGAAAAAAGTGGTGATCCTGGCCTAAAAATTCTGCAAAACTTTAGTAATTATTGTATTGCACAAGGAGTGCCCCATGCTCAGTAAACGCATCATACCTTGCCTTGACGTGCGTAATGGCCAATTGACCAAGGGGGTTCGTTTTCAAGGCAATGTTGACATAGGCGATCCAGTGGAAACTGCCCGCAAGTATTACGAACAAGGGGCTGATGAAATTGTTTTTTACGACATTACAGCCTCACATGAAAATAGAGGTATTTTCTTAGATGTAGTAAGAAATGTAGCCGAGCAAATTTTCATCCCATTTAGTGTAGGTGGTGGTATTTCCTCTGTAGAACACATGCGCGCGGTACTCCTTGCCGGAGCGGAAAAAATATCTATTAACTCAGCAGCAGTCACTAATCCAACACTCATTAGTGAAGGAGCTGCAGCCTTTGGTTCACAAGCCATAGTAGTAGGTATGGATGTAAAACAAGTTGAAAAATCATCCGAAATTCCATCTGGTTATGAAATTGTAATACATGGTGGACGTAAACATATGGGCCTTGATGCCATAGCTTGGGCTATTAAATGTGCTGAGCTTGGAGCAGGTGAACTTTGTATTAACTCCATCGATGCCGATGGCACCCGTGATGGCTATGAACTTAATCTTACACGCACCATTTGTGAGGCTGTGCGCATACCTGTTATAGCGTCTGGTGGAGCTGGAAGCCCAGACCATATGTATGATGCTGTTACTACTGGAAAGGCCTCAGCGGCCCTCATTGCCTCCATAGTCCATTATGGTCAGTATACCATTAAGCAATGCAAGGAACATATGGCACAACGTGGGGCAAAAGTACGTCTTACTTGGTAGCGTATTTTTAAAAATATTTTAACCTTGCCCCTGTAATACAGTGTGTATTTTACGAAAGAGAGCACGCTTGGTAGCAGTAGAGTTTTCTTGGAGAGCGCGTCTAGTTAAATCCAACACGGCCAAGCGATTATCATCATCCCAAGATTTTAATAGCTCTGACTGCTCATGCGTATCACTTGTAAGCAAGGCCTCACGTAATCTTTCTGCATGGTGAAAATGGGCCGTAGTCTCATTATGCCCTTGGCGTAAATTATCAAGTTCAGCTCGCAATTCTTCCACAGAACATTCGCGCATAAGCTTACCTATATATTGCATTTGGCGCCGACGACCCTCTCTATCACTAATACGCTCCATAAGCTCTAGGGCTTCATATAGCTCGGCATTAATTGATAGCTGCTTAGCCTTGTTTAAGGGCAAAGCCACAAGTTCCTCACCTAATTTTTGTAAGGCTGTACTATCGCGTTTTTTTTGAGAACGACTAGGGCGTTCTTGTTCTAATTGATTATCTTCTTCAGCAT
>CAYJLD010000046.1:17884-18389 GCA_964371195.1 uncultured Desulfovibrionaceae bacterium
CTGTTGATGTGGTAACCTTTCCGCTTCCAGCAGATTTGCGCGAAGATTTCCATTTAGAGTATGGTAATTTACGTGGTATATTTGCCCCAACTCCGCATATTAAACAATGGTTAAAAAACCAAATGTCCTAAAATAAAAAAAATTTTCATTAAAGCCTACTCCTCATAAACTAAAGCCCATGCTAGCTTAGCATGGGCTTTAATTATTTAGTAGGTACTGAAAAACGCGTTTCACGCATTTTTCTAAAAAGGCACGCTCGCTCCAAATATCGCTTTGCGAACGCCAGAAGTTAATTCTGGCTTATTTTGCGCCGCCACTCAAAAAAAGGCCCTTTGAGCTTCAAAAATTGCCAGAAATTCGCATTCCATGCTCTTATTTCTGGTAATTTTTTTATTACTATTTTCCAATAAAATTATACTATTTTAGAGTGTTATTGTATTTTTAAGCGTTGACTATTTATTGGTATGTGTAGCATTTTATTTTAAGAGAGCTTCCCATTCTTTGC
>CAYJLD010000047.1:0-18318 GCA_964371195.1 uncultured Desulfovibrionaceae bacterium
GATATTTGGAGCGAGCGTGCCTTTTTAGAAAAATGCGTGAAACGCGTTTTTCAAGAACCGACTAATTAGTTATCAAAAGATTTTCACTGTCTTCATCACTGAGGAGCTTATGGAATTACTAGCACAACATGAATTTGAAGAAAGAACAAGAAATGACATAAGCTTAAAATCCTTTGTAGTTGAAGAAGTTCGTTCAAAAATCATGCATGGGCATTATGCACTTGGCCAGCGCTTATCGCAAAGTACCTTGGCACGTGAAATGAATACTAGCCGAGCTCCAGTACAAGACGCCCTTGTAACATTATCCCATGAAGGTTTGGTTAAAATTGTACCACAAAAGGGCTCATTTGTTTTTAACCCCACTCAGGAAGAAATCTTTGCATTATATGAGTTAAACTCCATTTATGAAATTGGTGCTATGGAGTTAGCCATGAAAAATAATTATCACTATCTCATTAACAACCTTGAAAAATCACTTGAGCTTATGCAAAATGCTGAAAATAATGCTAAGCAATGGGTGCAAACAGATCGCTTATTTCACTCCACATTTATTGAAAGTGCTAAAAATGCTTACTTATTAAACGCTTATAAAAAGGCCATTATCTGCACCATGCCACTAGTATTTACAAATACTGTAGACATTAAACGCATGCGAAAATCTTTTAATGAGCACAATAAAATAACAACATACTTGAAAGAAAAGAAAATTAGCAAAGCAATTGTGATTTTACGAAAAAATAATATTATAAAAAAACCGTAATATTGAATAAGCATGCTTCTTGTTTTATACTATCATTACACGTAGTTACATAAGGCACATTTATTTATTATCTTTAGTAGCTTATAGCAAGCGTTGACGTATAGAGCATTTTTAGCATATATTTATCAAGTCTTAAGAACAACTCATTGCTATATCTTATATGCTTTGCTTTAAAGTTCATTATTGCATAATTTGATATGATTTAAGCATGTTAAACAACAATGAGTAGGGATTTATCAAGCGGAGGCTTTGTGTCCTTATACCTCAAGCATTATTTTGACCCAGACCATGCTCACTTACAGCCACGATTAGGTCACAATAAAAAAACCGACCTCTATAACCTAGGCTATGTGCAAAACATTCAAAAAGACCAAGTTATAGCCGAATTTGTCCCTTTAAGCTCTGTTACTAATTTAGATAAGCGTTTCATTTATAAAGATGCCACATTACCTGCCGGACCAGGTACATATATTGACCCTCAAAATCCTCACCGCCTTCTAGCAGAGCATCATGGCTATGTCCTATACAATGCTCAAAAAATAATGGTCAAATCCACACTAACTGTAAATTCAGATGTAAGCTTTCATACCGGTAATATTGTTTTTATTGGTGATACCATTGTGCAAGGAAATGTACGCGCAGGTTTTAGTGTATATGGGCAAAATATTGAAATTAAGGGTATGATTGAAGGTGGCAATCTCAATGCCAAGCAAAGTATTATTGTTATAGGTGGGGCCCGTGGTGCTGCAACAAAACGCTGTGTGCTTAAAGCCAAGGAAAATGTGCGCCTTAACTTTGCTGAAAAAATTGAAGTATATACCCAAGCAAATGTAATTGTATCCAAGTACGCTTTACACTCAAGCATCTATGCTGGAACACATGCCATCATTCAAAATCAAATGATAGGTGGTAATATTCATGCCCTGAAAAGCGTTTATGTGGGTAAGCAGCTAGGTAATAGGGCTGCTGTGCCAACTCGCATCTATCTTGGTTATGATCCATTGCTTATACGTCGGCTAGAAAAAATTGACCAACGTATTGATAGTTTATCAGAAAAACTACATCATTTAAACGCTGTAGCCGGACATTTAGCACCTAATGCCAACGAGCTTGCACGCAAGCTTGACCGCACCAGAAAAAAGCATAATGCATATATTTATGCCCGTGATTTCATATGGAATACATTATGTGAGTCCCAAGACCTATTGAAAACTTGCAAGGTTGTTGCAGCTGGTCAAATATATCCAGGAACTGAAATTTCCATTGGACGTTTTTACCTACAGATTAATGAATTCATGCAAGGTCTTGAGTTTTTCATCAAGGATAATGAAATAATTTACACCCCACACATCCCAAAGGCCTAGCTAGTATGAAAAAAACTATTCTAACACCTGATAATGATATTATGGTAGAGCGCGCTCTTGGCCCCCTCTATATGCTTGGACCAAGCGGAGCTGAACGCGAACTTTCTTTTGTGCAAAACTTGTGTTTTGAGAATACTTTACCTGTACTTATTGGTTCTGGACTTGGACACGCACTAAAGTATATTTTAGCTAAGCATAAAGGGCCGCTAGCTATTATTGACAAAGAGCATGATATTCAAAAACTTAGCGGTGTCATATCCAAACTAAAACCAAAAGATAAAGCCAGAGTTTTTTTGATTGACGACCAAGATGCCACAGAGGCTTTGCGTAAATTAACCCATTGGCAAAGTCAAAATGGCTTGCTTGCTTTTTTATCTATTGTGCATCCATTTTATTTGCGCTTAGATCGTGAATGGTACGGACAAATTCGCTCTAATGTTGAAGCCAGTCAAAGTTTTGATTTTTGGAGTCGGGCCCGTAAACCTCGTTTTGCAAATAAAAAACCACGCGTACTATTAATAACAAGTAAATATTTTCTAATGGGTGAGGTAGCACGCGCTTGCGAGCGGCTTAATATTGAACATGAGCTGTTAACTGTGCCCGATGATTCCATGGCAAGTAGTGAATTTATTAAAAATTTGCTTTCAGCCGTCATTAAATTTCAACCTGATTGTTTACTTACGCTTAACCATCTTGGGGTAGACAGAGAAGGCGTGCTCATGGAATTACTTGAGCAATTGCAACTTCCTCTTGCCTCATGGTTTGTGGACAATCCACATCTCATCTTACATGTTTATAATAAATTAAAAAGCCCATGGGTTACTATTTTTACTTGGGATTTTGATAATATCAGCTCATTACAAGATAAGGGATTTGAGCATGTTTTTTACTTGCCTCTAGGCACAGACCCTGAGCACTTTATACCCAATAATCTTGGTAAAAAAGAATGGAAACAAAACATTTCTTTTGTGGGTAATTCTATGCATTATAAAGTCATTTCGCGCTTAGAAAAAGATCCATTACCACATGATATACTAAGTCACTTTGACGAAGTGGCTAAAGCTTTTGACCAAAGTGCTGAACCATCCGTTGCCATTTTTATTGAGAAAACCTTCCCCAATGTATATGAAAAATACTTAGCCCTTAAAACTACAGAAAAACGCCTTGGCTTTGAGACTGCCATAACTTGGGAAGCAACACGCCTGTATCGTGCAAGCTGCGTGGAGCAAACATTACCATTTAAGCCCTTAATAGCTGGTGATGATGGTTGGAATACGGTTTTTGCAGGGCGTAAAAATGAATTTGCCCTGCATAGAGAACTTAACTATTATTCAGAACTACATACCTTTTACCCACTTTCAAAAATAAACTTTAACTGCACCAGTAAACAAATGAAAGGTGCTGTAAATCAACGTATATTTGATGTACCAGCTTGTAATGCCTTTGTACTAACTGATTGGCGTGAACAAATGGATGCCCTTTTTGAACCTCAAAGCGAAATTATTTCATATAAAGAAGTAGGTGAAATTCCAGAGCTTATTCGCTATTACCTAAACAATTCAAGTCAGCGAATACAAATTGCCAAGGCAGCTAGAAAAAGAGTCTTAGCTGAGCATACTTGGGCCCATCGTTTACAAACCCTACTGCATGACATGCAACAAGTATATGGAATAAAAAAACAATGAAGCCCATCTTAGTATTACAAATGCAACGTATGGGTGATTTAATTATAAGTTTCCCATTATTAGCCTTACTAAAAAAGCAATTCCCAGACCAGCCAATCTGGACAGTAGCCGAGCCTGATTTTTTCACTAAACTCATGGATTTTGCACCAAACACCACTTTTTTCCCACCGCATGCAGCCTCAAAGTTACGAAAAGTAGATTTTCATTCCGTCATAAATCTTAGCCATAGGCCAGAATCTACAATACTTGCAGGCCAATTACGAGCAGAGCATTACTATGGCCCACATATTAAAAATAATTTCGAATACATAAATGGTGCATGGTCATTATATCGTGCCAGCATAGTGCATAATAATAGGTATAACTTATTTCACTGGAGCGATTTACAAATACTCAATTTCTCTAAGCAAGGTCTTCGTGCATATAATGGAGCAAATTACGATAATACAAAGGAAAAAGTTGGCATCTTTGTTGGAGCAAGCGAAGCAGAAAAACGTCCTAGTCCAGAATTTTTTGCAAAACTTGCCAAAGATCTACTGCGCAAAGGATATCAGCCCTTATTTATTGGAGGCCCTCAAGATGTACCCTTAGGCCAAGAAGCTGCAAGGCTTGCAAATTTACGCCATGCCTCACTTTGCGGTAAATTTTCTCTAAATACCTTAGCTGCATTTATGCAAGAACTAAGGTTATTTATAACCCCAGATACAGGGCCCATGCACCTAGCTGCATGGCTTAAAACACCAATCCTAAATATTTCTGTAGGACCTGTAAACCCTTGGGAAACAGGACCATTTTTTCCTAACCACTATATTATTCAACCACGCTTAGCTTGTTCTGGTTGTTGGCAAGCTTGTTCTAAAATACCTTGCCAGCAAAAGCTTAAGGCTAATCAAGTTGCCCTAGTTGCTAAAACCATTATGGAAAAGCCAGACAATTTAACAAAGTTAGAATTGGCTGATATTAATATATATCAAACAGGCAGGAATATAAAAAATATTTATGATTTAAGATGTATAAATCATTGTGATAGTAATGTAAGGCAACTTCTAGCCAACTTTTGGCAAGATTGGTTTTGGCATAATTTAAACCAAAGTCCCATGCAAAAAAGTATTTACTTAGAAGAATTACAGAAAGATTTCCCACATATTGTGCATAATTTATCCCAGGGTATTATTAAACTTGGCAATGAGTTACAAAGACATTTGAAAGCTGTATTTAAAGGGCAAAGGCAAGCCCTAGAAATACAATTTTGGCAAAAACTCCCCGGCCCACTTCGCCCCTTTACAGGCTATACACATTTATTTTTGCAAAATGAAAACTATTCTCATGCGGCTTGGGATAATGTTTTGCAACATATTGAAACTTTAAGTAAGGCAATAAAAACATAACGGCCTAAAGCATTTTTAGACCGTTAATTTTTTTATATTTTAACAATTTGCTAATGTAATATTTGTTGTTTCTTATAAGCTGCATAAGCTTCACGCATGGCTATATAAGGATCAACAGATATTTGCTTTGAATCTTCGTATAGGTTAAGTACAGGCCCAAGATCATTAAAGCGTAAACCACCTTCAATAATTGAAATAGCAAGTGGTGTAGCCACATAGAATGTAGGGTCAAGGGCTTGGTTTGCCAATGTTCCCAATGTTCCGCGTACCGAACTTGGACCAATTACAGGCCAAACCAAGAATGGTCCTGTTCCAAAACCCCAGACTCCAAAGGTTTGGTCCATATCTTCACCAGTTGGGTCAAGAGGCACAATAGTTTTTTTATGCTTAGCTACATCAATAAATCCACCTAAACCAACTGTTGTATTAACAAAAAATCTACTAAACTCAGCTCCAGCTGCTAGTGGTTTACCTTGCAATAGAGAGCTTACAAAGCGTACAGGAAAAAGTAAATTATGGAAAAAATTACTTAAACCTGATTGAACTGGGTCAGGTGTTATATAGTCATAACCATCATACAGCGGGCGCATGACATAAATATAAAATATATCATTAAAACCAAACCAAAATCTATTCCATGGTTCAAATGGGTCTGAGATACTTTGGCTTGGTGCACTGTCATAATCATCTAGAAACTCACTATCTTCAAGTTGCTTAATTACTGGTGATTGTTGCAATTGTCCTTTTTCATATCCCCCAACAGATGCCTCAACATTTATGCTGGCAGCAAAGCTTGGTCCTACCCCTAGAACCATTAACAATACACTTAAAAAACAGTGCATTATATGTTTATTAATTACTATCATAAGCTTTATTCCTCAACGCAGTTCCACGTTCTTTTATACGAACAATAAGAACCTCTGGGCTCTCCTTAGTTAATATATCACCAAATTGAGTCCGGTAGTTTTTAACAAGGCTAATGCCTTCAATTATTACATCATATACATACCATTTATCATTTTTTACAAGCATCCTATATGCAACGGGTACAGTACGGTTGCCTTGTATAGTCACTAGTGTACGCACTTCAACACGGCTTTGAGCCTTGTTGCTAACTTCGCCAGTATAGGCAATACGCTCACCACTATAACCATCAATGCGATCAAGATAGGTACTAAAAAGTAAATCAGCAAAAGCCTTAGTAAAAGCACTTCTTTGTTCTACTGAAAAACTCTGCCAACGCTGACCAACCGTACGCTTAGAAAATTCCTCAAAGTCAAACGAACTATATACTTCTTTTTCTATTTGTTTATTTAATTCACGCCTTACATTTTCATCTTTATAATTAGGATCTTTAATATAAGCCATAATTTTTGTGACTGAGCTTTCTAAAGTTTTGCGAGCTTCACCCTTACCATCATTTGCAAAGCTTAAGGTAAATAAGCCAAGATTTAGGCTAAACACCAATGCTAGAATTAAAAAAGTACGCATTACACTCCTCCAAAAGCAAATTTACTGATAATTGACTCTAAATCCACAGCCGATTCTGTATCAGTAATTTCCTCACCTGCATCAAGAAAAATATCCGAACCACCAGGGGACAAACTAATGAATTTATCCCCAATTAGCCCGCTTGTTTTTATGGATGCTATAGTATCATCTGTAAACTTTAACTGATTGTCAAGATATAAAGTTACAATGGCTTGAGAATTGTTGCTGTCTAAACTAATAAGTGACACTCTGCCCACTTGCACTCCAGCCACCTCAACACTTGCTCCAACACGAAGCCCAGCCGCAGAATTAAAACGCGCTTGAAGCTCATAACCATTAGAGCCAAAAACATCCATACGGCCAAGCTTCACAGTCAAATAAGCCGTACACAAAAGCCCAATTAAAACAAAAATACCAACAACTATTTCGCGCTGTGTGTTCATAATACTTCCTATAATTGCTTAAACAACAACTCTGCTTGACTCAAAAAATATCATACTATACATTTTATTGAATAATTAATATATCATATATACTATTTTTGCATCCATTTTTCAAGTGCTTTGCTTACCTGCACATCTTGTGCCTTAAAGTTAGTTTCAACATTATCTATAGAATTACGTGATAAAAATGACTGTAAAAAATCACTTTTTTCACTTTTCAACTCTTGCAATGTACCGGAAAAAACTGCCTTACCTTCATGTAAAACAAGTACATGTTCGGCAATTCGTTCAAGGCTAGCAAGGTCATGGCTTACTACTACCATAGTCATGGCTGGAAAATGCTTCTTCATAATAAGCAACAAATCATCCATCTGTGCTGCTGTAATGGGGTCAAGCCCAGAAGTTGGCTCATCGCAAAAAAGAAGTGGTGGTTCAGTAATTATAGCCCTAGCAAGCCCTGCTCTTTTACGCATTCCACCGGACAATTGCCCTGGATAAAAATGTGCAAAATCATCCAAACCCACCAAGCTCAAAGCCCTTAACACAGCATCATTGATAACATCTTGAGACAATTTTGTATGTTCTTTTAATGGCAAGCCTACGTTTTCCAAAAGATTTAAAGCCCCAAGCAAGGCACCATCTTGAAAGAGCATGCCCATACGTCTACGCAAACGTGTAAATTCTTTATGCGGTAGAGCAAAAAAATCTATATCATTCAAAAAAATTTTACCGGCCGTTGGCCTTGCTAGGCCCACAGTGTGGCGCAAAAGTGTTGACTTACCACTACCAGAACAACCTAAAATAACAGAAATTTTACCAGCAGGCAAAGTTGCATTTATGTTTTGTAAAACACTATGCTTGTCATAACCTACGCTACAATTTTGAAATTTTATGCTGTATGACTGCATTTTTTATCCTATAACCCGATAATTTATAATAAAATAGATGTAAGTACATAGTCTGCCACCAAAATTAAACTACAAGCAATAACCACTGCTGAAGTGGTGGCATTACCCACAGCTGCCGGCCCCACGCTATCACGCCTAAGATGCGTATAATATCCTTGATGACAACAAACAGTATTAACTAATATGCCAAAAACTAAAGATTTTAAAAATCCACCTAGTACGTCAGCCATAACTACATTACTCTCAATACCGTGAAAATATGCTCCGGCATTAATACCAAGCATAAGCACACCCGTAAGGTATCCACCAATAATTCCAATAACATCAAAGACAGCCGTCAAAAGTGGAAAAGCAATAAGAGCGGCTAAAAGTCGTGGGGTAACTAAATAACCAATGGGTTCAATATCCATAACATCCAAGGCATCCACTTGGTCAGAGATGCGCATCACTCCGATTTCTGCGGTCATGGCTGAACCAGCCCGTCCGGTGAGCATGATGGCTGTTAAAACAGGACCCAATTCGCGAATAAGTGTTAATGAAACTGCTGCTCCAAGAAGTCCTGTGGAGCCAAATTTTACCAAGGTATAGTAGCCCTGCAAACCCAAAACCATGCCACAAAAAATACCAATTAACAATATAAGAAATAATGACTTAGCACCAATTATATGCAACTGAACTCTAGTTTTATAAAATAAATGTGGCACATGAAACACTTGGCGCATAGATGCAAGCAAAAAAAGCAATAAACTGCCCATGGTTGCTAGGACATTTAGGCTTATGCGCCCAATACTTGCAAACATTTTTGCTAACATAATTTACTCAACAGCTTGCTTGCTACGCTGTAAAGGTTCACCAAGTTTCATAGAGACCATCAAACTACGTAATGCTTGTGCCTGCTCATTATTTCCACGCATAAGCACCATTACCTTATAAAACTTACCACTTTTTTCCATCTTTGTGCGTAAACCTTCACCCTCAAGACGCGCACGCAAGCGATCTACCGAAGCTTCATCCGTAAAGGTAGCCACTTGAAATGTAAAATCAAATATACTAGGTTCTGGCTTTAGCGCCGGCTCTTGGCTAACTTGCTTCAAAAGCTCTTCGGCAGGATTTGCTACGCTGGTATCGGTCACATTGGGTGGTGGACTTATATTATCTTGTGCGGGATTTGTAGCATCTATTGGTGTAGTGCTAATAATATCACTATGTTCTTGTTTATCTGTTGGGTTAGTGACTTGGCCAGCCTTATCTTTAAGCGAGTTAGAATAATTAAGTTCTTCCTTAGCCATTACTTCTGGTTTAACAATATCTTGCTTAGCCTTATCAGCATCTACACTATCAGAATCTTTTGGTAAAATGGCTGTTAATTTTGGTAAATGAGCCTCAGGATTATCACCACGGCCCACTATAACCCCTAGGATGAAGGTTAGGCAAAAACAACTTATTAAAATTACACATAATGTAGTCACAGTGGAAAAACTAATTTGCACAGTAAGAGATTTTTTCTCTTTTTCCTTAGGGGCATCATTTTTATTTTTTTGTGACATTTTATCCTACAATTTGCCGGATTAAAAATTTTTATACTACATAGTTTCAGGCGCAGAAACACCAAGTAATTCTAAACCATTGGCAAACACTTGACCAACAGCACGCAAAAGCACAAGCCTTGCCTTACTTAAATCCATATCTTCTTCCTGCACCACATGATGCTTAGCATAATAACTATGTAACATGCCGGCCATCTCTGCTAAGTAACTGCCTATATGATGTGCAGCCAAGTTGGTTGCTGCAAATTCTAACACATTACCAAACCTTGCAGCCATACGCACAAGACCCAAATCATCTACATGAGTAAGACAAGCTAATGATTCTATGGATGTTACCTTATCTAAAACAATACCACGCTCTTGCCCTCTACGCAACAAAGCACAAATACGTGCATGAGCATATTGCACATAATACACAGGATTATCCATACTACGCTGCTTAACTAATTCCAAATCAAAATCTAATGGGCTATCACTCTTGCGCGATAAAAACATAAACCGTGCTGCATCAACACCAACTTCTTTAATAACATCGGCCAAGGTTTCAAAAGTGCCTGCACGGGTTGACATGCTAATATTTTGCCCATTTTTTAGTAGATTTACTAATTGAATAAGTACTACATCAAAATCTGCTTGTTCACGCCCAATGGCTGCAATGGCCGCACGCATTCTTGGTATATAACCATGATGGTCAGCTCCCCATGTATCAATTACATAATCAAAGCCGCGGCAATACTTATCATTATGGTAAGCAATATCTGAAGCAAAATAAGTTAGAGAGCCATCGGATTTTTTTAGAACACGATCCTTATCATCACCAAATTTTGTTGTGGCAAACCACAAGGCCCCATCATGCTCATAGCTTAGACCAGCTTGTGCCAATTTAGCAAAACCTTGTTCTACAGCTCCTTTTGTAACCAGTGATTTTTCAGAAAACCATACATCATGATGAACCTTAAAGTCAGTTAAATCTTGCTTGATACCATCTAAAATACTTTGCATAGCATATCTATAACAAATATCTTGGCCTTCTTGTGCTGAAAGATCTAACAAATTTTCTTGTTGTAATAGCAATTCTTTCGCAATATCAATTATATATTCACCACGGTAATATTGCTCTGGCCACTCAATTGGCATATTTTTAAGCTCTCTTGCGCGCAACCATACCGAGAGGCCTAATATATTCATTTGAATACCTACATCATTGATGTAATACTCAGTTTGCACATCAAAACCGCAAGAACGCAAAATACGTGCTAAACTGTCACCAACAGCTGCACCACGCCCATGACCAATATGCAATGGCCCAGTAGGGTTAGCAGAAACAAATTCCACTTGAGTCTTCTTACCCTGTCCAAGATTATTCTTACCATAATCTTGGCCTTTAGTTTCAATATCTAAAATAGCCTTGTGCCATACTTCATTACTTAAAGTAATATTCAAAAAGCCTGGTCCAGCTACACTAGCATCCGCCACAAAAGGTAAGGCTTTTATAGCTTCAAGCATATTTTCTGCTAATACACGTGGAGCTAATTTAGCATCTTTCGCTAGCACCATGGCAATGTTAGCCGCAAAATCTCCGCCATGCTTGGTATCGCGTGGTGGCTCAATTACAGCTTTACTAGGCCAAATAAGACCCATATCTTCAACAATTTTTTGTAATGCTTCACGAATTTGCATGCATTGCATATCAATATAACCTACTTAATTCCAAGAATTTATTTGTTCTAGATTGCTAAGGCATTGGCTTTCAATATCGGCATCAGTAATAATACTTATACAAGGGCCAACCATCTTTGATAATACTGCCTTTGGTCCAACTTCCAAAAAGCTTCGTACACCATCATTCCACTGATTTTGCATAGTATCTATCCACTGCACAGATGAAGTCATTTGCTCCACCATGCATTTACGCAAACTATCAGCATCATTTACAGCCTTACCATGAACATTACAATAAACCGCAAAACGTGGCTTTTGCCAATTAGCTTTTTCTATGCGTGGGGCAAGTTCAGATGATGCTTCTTGCATAAGCGGACTGTGAAAAGCTCCACTTACTTTAAGAGCAATGGCTCGTCCTTTATGTTCTTTAACAGCACCTAAAATACGTGTAACGGCAGCATTATTACCGCTAACCACATATTGAGCAGGAGTATTATAATTAGCAATGCGCAAAAGATCACCTTGGGCGCACTCTTCAACTAAGGATTGAACCGTACTAAGTTCCAGCTTAACAATGGCTGCCATAGCCCCAACTCCATTTGGATCAGCTTCTGCCATGAGCCTACCACGCAAGCTAACAAGCTCAAGCACACTATCAAGATCCAATGCACCACTGGCTGCAAGGCAAGCATATTCACCAAGACTATGTCCCGCCGTACACATGGGCTTGCAACGATTGGATAAAGCCTGCCATAAACTTAAATTTACAACAGTAAGGGCTGGTTGCAGTGCGCGTGTATCAGCCATGGCACTATCATCACCATCCCAATAAATTTCGCGTAAAGGTAGATTGCTAATACGTTCAGCTTGTTTCCACATTTGCATGGCATCCTTGGAATGTTCTGCCAGATCGCGGCCCATACCAAGTTCCTGTGCACCTTGACCAGGAAAAAGTAATGCAAGAGTTGACATAAATGCTCCCATATAAAAATTATCAGGACAATATATACAAGTCTTTGTGGGCTTGCAAGTCTTGAATTATAGGGATATTATGATTTAACTACATGCTGCTTTGTTAATGTAATTACTAAGAAACATTTTACCCAAAAATTTATGCAAAAAAAAATGCTCCCACTAAATCAAGAAACATTAAAAACATGTTGCACTGAACTAGGATTGATTGTTCCAGAACAAGTTTTGCCAAGCATGGAAACATATTTAAGTTTACTTATGCAGTGGAATAAATCCATGAACCTTGTAGGGGCAAAACATTGGCAAGAATGCTTAAGCAAGCTCTTGGTGGACTCATTTTATGTGACAGATTTTTTAAAACAATTAAACCTTAACCATAACCCTCAAACTTGGGACTTAGGAGCTGGTGCTGGCTTGCCAGGCATTGTACTGCGCATGCTTTGGGATGATGGACATTATTATTTAGTAGAAGCACGTGAAAAAAGGGCATTGTTTTTACAAACCACCCTTACTAGAGTAAAATTAAAAAACACAACAGTTTTTCATGGTCGAGCGGAAGCATTTTTTAAGCAAAGCCAAGCCGCTGATATGGTTATTAGTCGTGCTTTTATGCCTTGGGCTGATGTGCTAAAGCTTGTCCAAAACCACATCCAACCCACCGCTAATGTAATATTTTTAGCCCTTGAGCCTGCACCAAAAAAAGATTTAGACAAGCTTGGCTGGAAAACTATTCATGAACAAAACTATTTAGCCGACAACACTACACGTACACTTTGGGCTGTGCAGCAAAAAGCATAAAAAAGCCAAGCTTGCAAGATAAGTTAGCATTAACCCATCCAGCAAACTTGGCCAAAAAGTATAATATCTTAAAACTTAGCGATTTTTTTGCATGCGATCGCGCAAATAAATTGCAGCCAAATTCATACCAAGCACGAGTAATATTAGCACTAATGCCGTACCATATTGCAAAGGTCTGGTTTTTTCAATCTCAGTTCCGGCTGTGGCAAGCACATACATATGGTAAGGCAAAGCCATGACTGAGCTAAAGATTGAATCTGGCTCTTTAGGAGTATAAAACACCGCAGCAGTAAACATAATGGCTGCCGTCTCACCAGCCGCACGCGAAATACCTAAGATTGCACCAGTTAGCATACCAGGTGTTGCGGCTGGCATAACCACTCTGGCAATAGTTTGCCATTTGGTGGCCCCAAGGGCTAAGGATGCTTCACGATATGTATCTGGTACTGTACGCAAGGCTTCTTCAGCAGTACCAATGATTACAGGTAAGGACAAAACTGCAAGGGTTAAAATACCTGCGAGCAAGCTAACCCCCATACCCATAAATGTTACAAAGAATGCTAGTCCAAAAAGGCCAAAGACCACTGAAGGCACGCCAGCAAGATTATTAACTCCAAGTCTAATATAGCGCGCAAAAGTAGTGCGACCGGCATATTCATGCAAATAAATGGCTGATGCCACCCCAAGGGGAAAGGAGATGGAAATAGCGCCTACAGAAAGTAAGAATGTACCCACAATACAAGGCCAAATACCGCCTTCGGTCATCATACGCTTAGGTGGTTCAGTTAAAAATTCAAAGCTTATGGCGGGTAGACCTTGCACAGCTAAAAACATACAAATAACGACTAAAGCTCCAACATTTACCAAGGCTGCAAGGCGCAAAATTCCAAACATATAACGCTCACGCTGCAAGCGTTTACTACTAGATACAGCAAATTTCATGACAACCTCACAGGCTTGAGCTACCCACTTGCTTATGCTTTTCAGCAATATGTTGGGCAATCATATTAAAACAAAGTGTAAATAAAAACAGCATCATACCTATAGCAAAAAGAGCGAAATAATGGTCGCCACGATAGGGGGCTTCGGCCATTTCTGCGGCAATGGAGGCAGGCATGGGGCGTACAGGGTCAAATATGGATGTGGGGATAAGACCTGCTCCACCTGCAACCATGAGCACCACCATTGTTTCGCCAATGGCTCTGGACATGCCAAGCATAATAGCTGTACCTATGCCAGATAAAGCCGCAGGTAATACTACTTTGATGGTAGTTTCCCAGCGCGTAGCCCCAAGAGCAAGGGATGCTTCGCGTAATGAAACAGGCACTGCAAAAAGAGCGTCTTCTGCCACAGAACAAATGGTGGGTACACTCATAAAAGCAAGCATTAAACCAGCATTAAATAAGTTTAGTCCCGTAGCTGCTCCAAGATAGTCTTGCAAAAGCGGCGCTACCACAACCATACCAAAAAAGCCAATAACAACCGAAGGTAAGGCTGCAAGTAATTCTACAAAAGGCTTTACTACACGCCTAACGGTACTGGATGCAATTTCTGTTAGGTAAGCTGCTGTTAGCACACCAAGTGGCACAGCAATTAATGAGGCCAAAATAGTTACGGCAAAAGAGCCCATTAGTAGAGGAAAAATACCAAAATCTGGAGGTTCAGAGGTAGGATACCACCATTCACCAAATATAAATGAAGTTACAGGGACAGTATCAAATATGGGCAGGCCTTCATAAAATAAAAAAAGCATAATGCCAAGTAAAGTAGCTAAGGAGAAGGTTGCCGCAATGCCCAGTATAAAGTGTATAACTTTTTCTTTCATATGTACCCAATACAGAGTAAAGTTTTACAAGACTGCACTTTAAAAAATTAAAGTCAGTCACGACTAGAAAATATTTATAATGACTCCCCCCAAGCAGAGAGGAGTCACATATACACTAATCAACTTATTTAGACAAGGGGATAAAGCCCACTTCTTTAACTAAGGCTTGGCCTTTGCTACCAAGAAGGTAATCAATAAAGGCCTTTGCAGTCCCTTGTGGCTCGCCATTGGTAAACAAATAAAGTTCGCGTGCAATGGGCCATTTGCCAGAAAGAGCGTTTTCAGCAGTAGCTTCAAAACCGTCTACGCTAACAGTCTTGGTGCTACCATCAACATAGCCATAACCAATATAACCAATAGCATTTTTATTCTTGGCAACAGCTTGCACTACAGCACCATTGGAAGCTTGCAATAAAGCAGCTGGAGATACACGCTTTTTACCAAGAATTTTTTCTTGCCAAGTTTCATAAGTACCAGAGGATGTGTCACGAGAAATTACCACAACCTTAGCATCAGGTCCACCAAGCTCTTCCCAATTTTTAACCTTACCCATATAAATATCAGCTAGTTGAGCTACAGTAAGATTTTTAACAGGATTTGATGGATGCACAACCGGCACAAGAGCATCAATAGCTGCCACATGGCGCATAGGCTTAACACCCTTAGACTCGGCTAGTTTTGTTTCACTTGATTTAATATCACGTGAAGCCATAGCAATTTCGCACAAGCCATCAATAATGGCCTTAATACCATTACCAGAACCACCACCTGAAATAGCTAGTACAGCATTGGGATTTTCTGCCATAAAGGCTTCGGCAGTTTTTTGTATAACAGGTAATACTGTGGTTGAACCATTAATTACAACTTCATCAGCAGCAAGGGCTGGACTTGCCAAACCTAAGCTCAAAAGGGCAGCTAAAACAAAACGAGGAAACTTCATTCTTAAAACTCCTAAATTTAGTTATTCAAGCAGAGAAATACCCTACTTGTTGGGGCCCACTTGCCCCTTGCCATTACTTAATCACAATTAGTGTCACGTAAACAAAAGTAACTTAAAAATCACTATTCGCTGACGCCATGTAGATATGAACTTTTCATGTTACAAAAAGATGACGAAAAATAGAAAGAGTGGTTACATGTAAAAATTTCTTTTGCGTCACCATTTTGTAACATATACAACATGCTTTTGCCGCAAAATTAGCATTTATTACATTTTGTCATTGACCTGCATAAGTATATTTTAATAATATTTGTAGTGAGTATCATGACTAAGGATAAAAATATGAGTAAAACAGTAGTATTAATTGTTGAAGATGAAGCAGATATTCGTGATTTACTTAGTTTTAATTTGGAACGAGAAGGTTTTGCAACCCTTGAAGCAGAAGATGGACATAAAGGCATTGAGCTTGCAAAACAGCATAAGCCAGATATAATATTATTAGATGTCATGATGCCAGGAAAGGACGGCTTTCAAGTATGTCGAGAGCTTGAGCGCAAATCAGAAACAGCTAATATTCCAATTATTATGCTAACAGCTAAGGGTGAAGAAATTGACCGCATCGTGGGCCTTGAACTTGGTGCTGATGACTATGTTGTAAAACCATTTAGTGTGCGTGAACTTATTTTACGTATTCGCGCCATTCTTAGGCGTAAAGAGCAAGCCTTGCAAGCTCCAAGCCTCTCAAAGCATGGTATCAGCATTGACCCAGCTGCTCACATAGTTACTATTAATAATAATTCTATAGATTTAACTGCTACAGAATTTAGACTTTTAGAAGATATTATGCGCCATGCCGGCACTGTGCGCACACGTGAGCAACTTTTAAATACTGTTTGGGGTTATCAATTTGAAGGATATGCCCGTACAGTTGATACACATGTGCGCAGACTACGCGCAAAACTTGGAACGCATGCTGACAATCTTGAAACAGTACGCGGGGTTGGATATCGCTTTAAAGCTTAATCTTAAGCTTTAAATTTTTAGGATATACATATTTATGCCTTCTTTTAATAAAACATTTATCACCATTTTTGCAGGCTTTGCCATAGCATTTGTTATGGTCATGCTTTATGCTCGTTTTAATTTGCAGGAGTTAGTATTAAATGAAATAGATAAGCAAACCCTAAGTGAGGCAAGAATTATAGCTCACCTTTTTAATACCATGCCCAAGGCTGATGCCAAGCAGATTAGTAATATAAGCCTTAATAATAAGCGTATTAGCCTGTTTAATACTCATGGTGATCTTATTGATGACAGCCAACTACATAGCTCAGATTTTACACCAGCCCACAATGATGCTGATAAACCTGAGCTACAAAGCGCACAAAATCAAGGTGAAGGCACGCATATACGCTATGATGAAGCTAGTAATGGATATATGGTTTTTGCAGCAGTGCGCCTACAAAATGATGATATATTGCGCATAGCTGCACCTTCATCTGCATTTATGCCATTTATTCAAAGCCAGCCTAGAGTAATCGTTTTTATTATAATATTAATTTTTTCTTTCTCCTTAATTATTGCATATATACTTACAAAACCATTGCAACGCGACCTAAAGCAAATTAAGCATATTATTGATAGCATTGGCCTTGGTGAATACCAACGCCGCTTGAGTAATTTGCTAAATAAGGACCTGCATCCTTTAGCAGACAAAATCAATAACATGAGCATACAAATTGAAGGGCAAATTCGCAACACCGAAGAGCAAAAGGAACAATTACAAAGTATACTTGATACCATGAACGAAGGTGTACTTGTGCTTGGTCCAAACGGTGGAATACGTCGTTATAATAAAGCCTTAAGCATAATGTTCCCTACTGTTGCCAATGCTAAAGGTAGGCAAGTAATGGAGGCCATACCTGTGCCTATGTTACAAAAAGCCATCGAAGATATTTTAGAAAATACCCATAATCTTGATAAAAACGTAAGTATTGGCCCCTTGCAATTCAAACTTGCCTCAGAGCATGTTTTTTCCGTACAACTTACTAGAGCTAGCGGTAACAATCAAAATTTTAGTGCTGTAGCTGTTTTTCACGATATAACAAGTCTAGTTCGACTTGAACGAGTGCGTAGTGATTTTGTTGCCAATGTATCTCATGAATTACGCACTCCACTCACAGCTATTCAAGGTTATGCAGAAACATTGGCTGAGCTTGATAATATGCCAGAAAATTCACGCCGGTTTGCAGAAATTATCCGTAAACATGGAGCATATCTAGCGCGCATGGTTGAAGAGTTATTGGCCCTTGCACGCCTTGAAAGCGGTGATGTACCTATGCAAATTATAGCAACACCGGCTATTGAAAGCGTTAATACGGCTATGGCACTATGCCGCAGACAATTTGATTTGCAAAACATTCAAGTTGAAATACAAGTTGACGAAAACTTAAACATTATGGCAAGCACTCAACATTTAACACAAATTTTTAGAAATCTCTTAGAAAATGCCAGCCGCTACGCGCCCTCTGGTAG
>CAYJLD010000048.1:0-18307 GCA_964371195.1 uncultured Desulfovibrionaceae bacterium
GTCTTGAGATGTGCTTACACCAAGCTCGTCTGTAGCCTTAATAGTAAATTTCTCATGTTGAGTATCATAGTTTTTATGTTCTTTTAGAGCCTCTCTTTGAGCCTCGGTTACACCAAGGGTGTAGGTATATTCATATGCATTATTCACATCATAGGTTAGCACTAAGTCGCCATATACACCTGTAAAAGTAGCACCTTCAAGCAATACCTCACCGTTTACGGTAATAGCTAAACTTTCAATTATATCGTCTGCGTCAGAAATATTAACGTATCCAGTAACAAAATCACTAGCTGCACTTTCGGCCGCTTCATCAACATCGTAGTCATTATCACTAGCTTTAACTAAAATTTCCGGACCATCATTAGTGCCAGTAATGGTTATGGGTATATTTAAGCTAACATAGCTATCACCCAAGAGAATTTGTGGGTTAAGCTCCACAACTTCACCATGAGTTAAGTAATCCATGGCATGCTTATCAGCTGTAAATACATAGGAATAGCCAGTGGAGGTTTTGGTAAGTGCCAAAGAACCCTAGACAACGGTAGTAGCATTAATCTCACCTTCTATCTGGAAGGTGGTTACATTACCCACAACTATACCATAATCATTGCCAATTCTTAATGCTTCGCTTCTATGTGTGGCATGCACAGCAAGAGTTCCGCTGGCAATAAAATCTCCGCCATATGGGGTTACATCATCATTAGGATTGGTGTTTGCAGTAAGGTCAACACCACTTGCGTTTCGGCCAAAACCATCATCAATAACCGCAGTATTGGTGGACTTTGCGCTTATGATTAAGCTTGTTTGCCCGTCAGGTAAATCACTACCAATAAGTTCATTTTCAAAAACTTGTGTGGTCTTTGCCCCCAAATTATCGGTTAAACTCACGCTAAAGTTATCTTGCACAACTTTATGCGCGGTAATCTTTCCTAATTCTGTTTGTTGTGCGCTAGTCACACCTACTTCATAACGTAACACATAATTACTAACATCATAATATACATCACCATATTTACCGCTGATTAGAGCTTCACCAGCTGCCGGCAAGTCGTTAATGTTATAGGTTAAAGTCTTACCATTTAAGGTAATGGACATGCTCTCAACAGTACCGTCCACATCTTCATGTTGAAAATTATGCTCTGCTCTATTGGCATTATCAACAAGAGCATCAACTTGCCCAAGATATATGGTTTGCTCAAGAGCATCACCAATAAATACAGGTGCATCATTAGTACCCATAACTGTAAAGGTCACGTCTTGCTGTACTTGATGTGTGCCATCGGAAATATTAATAGTATATGTAAATGGTGCAGACTCAACGCCTTCGGCAAGGGTTTTAAATTCCGCAAAGGCTGCTTTTGTAGGGTCAAGAGTTAGGCTATAGCTAACCCCAGCAGCAGTCTTGGTTAATATCAATGTACCATGTTCGGTATCAAAATATCTATTAGCACCTGACACACGGCTTATCTCATGTCCATCTAACTCATAACTTAGCACCTCAGCATCATGTTCTTTAACGCTAACAGTACCTCTGGATATATGGTCACCCTTATATACAATATTATCATTGGTTGCATGTATGGCACCAAGACTTGTGCGCCCCACGCCAGACATAATTAGTGCGTCAGGTCCAGTTTGAGCGGTAATTTCTGGCGCGTCATTACTGCCAGTAACTTCAAAAGATATGGGAAGCTTAGCTGTAATATTATCTGGGTCTACAGTAGTATTAATACTAAAGTTATCCTTGAGCACTTGTCCATCTTTTAAGGCCTTTACGGCATTTTCTTGAGCAGTTGTTCCACCAAGGGTATAACTATATTCTAAATTTTCAGTATTAAATACTAAGTCCCCATACTTTCCGGAAACAGTAATTTCATTACCGCTCACAACACCCTTCTTGGTGCCAAAAAGCAAGCTAAAATCATACAAACTTGGATCAACGGCATCACCAACTGCAGTGGAATCTGGATCAGTTAAAATAACACTACCTGTGGCTGTTGGGGCATCAATAGCTGTTACAGTTGTATCAGCAGCACCATCTAAAACAAATACTGGTCCGTCATTGGAGCCTTGTACATTAAGAACAATATTAAAATCACTACCACCTTCGGTAATGCCGCCGCGCCCATCACTTACCTGCAATGGGATAATAATTTCAAGATTGCTTGCTGCCAGTGCGGCGGCTGCATCGTCAGGATACAACTCATTGGCTTCATTGGTAGAGACCAAGTCCTTAACCATGGCATTGGTCTTAGACAGAGTAAAGGTATAGTTGGTAGTGGTAGTATTAACCTTGACAAGCGCAAGAGTACCTAAGGCCTCGCCGCTTGCATCTAAAATGGTATAAGTAGTAGTGCTTCCTTTAACCACTGGATCATCAAGAACAAATTCTCCACCTACAGAAAAAGTTAGGGAGTCTTTATCGTCATCACTAGCTTTTAATACACCCCTAGCAACCAAGTAACCAGCATATACTTTATTAGAACCATCTTGATAACCGGCGGCTTTAAGATCAGCATTGGCGGTTGTGGCTGTATTGTAACTAATAGAAGTAAACTCTGGAAGAGCATCATTTAATCCACCACGTACACTGTATGTAACCACTTGACTACGCGCAACACCAAACTCATCGGTAACAGTTATGGTAAATCTTTCAGAACCTAGTTTTGCATCACCTAGCTTTACTAAGGCATCAAATTGAGCACCTTCACCTGCTAAGGCGTAGGTCATACTGGGGGCACTAGCATCAGATAAATCAAGCGTTAAAGTACCATAGGTGCCCTGCATGACAATTTCAGAACTACCTTCTGCTAATTCTGCAACATTTTTACCAAACGTAAGCTTAAAATCATGCACAGCAGTAGCATCATCCAAAATGTCAATTTGTGATGTGACAGAGTTGTCAGGTACAAGCCCTTGAATGTCACCCATTTGACTAAGAAGAAGATCACCCTCATGTGTAAAAGTTATAAGTGGCGCATCGTTAGTTCCCTTAATTTCAAAATTTAGCGGAATATTATCAGCGCTTAAGCCATCATTATCAGTTATGTGTAAATTGAGATTAATATTATGTAGTTCATCTTCTTCTAATAACTTAACCTTTTCAGAGTTTTTATCCATGGTGAATTTATAGCTGTAGCCAGTGGCGGTCTTGGTTATGGCTAAGCTACCCTCATCAAGGCTAAAAGTAGTAACAGCCCCCTTAACAACACCTTCTAATAGCACAGATATGGGGTTGCCTTCATCATCTTCACTCATATAACTAAGTTCAAAATCATAGCCTACCTTTTCAGCATCATTAACCTTAACCGTGCCAGCGGCAGTTAAATTACCGGCATAAGCTAGGTTTTCATTGGTTGGATGCAAAGTACCATTGGCACTACGTCCAACACCTGCGGCTATTAAGCTAGTATCAGTTGCATTAAGTTCTGCCTTATTGCCAAACACACGAATATCAATAGTTTGTGTAACACTAGCCCCAAATTCATCGGTTAAAACAATTTCAAAGCTCTCTGTAGCAGAAGCTTTCTTATCAGAAAGCTCCTTCATGCTTGCACCTTGATCAGTTGCATCAGTAGGGTCAGCCACAGTATAACTAAAGTTATTGGTGTTTGGGTCTATGATTAATGTGCCAAACTTACCATTTATTGACACAGAATCAGAAGCTAAACCACCAATGACAGTGTTCTCTTCTGTAAGCTTAGAAGTAATGGATAAATCAAGACTATCGCCATTAATATCAACCTTTGTAAAGTCTATAGCCACATTGCTGTCTTCTGAACCACCATAAACACTCATGTCCGTGTTAGGGCTAAGTGTTAGCTCTGGTTTTTCATTACTTCCGGTAAGGCTTAGATTTAACTTGGTTTGTATGCTCTCAAGGCCTGCTTTATCGCGCACTGCAAAATTATAAAACATATAGTCTTGTACATGGCCCTCAGAAAGAGCACCATCCATATTACTTTCATTATAAGTAAAGGACACCTTAAAGCCCACGACTCCATCAACCGTAGCTCTGGTAAAGACAATTCTATCGCCAGCTTCTGTGGTAAAAGTAGTTGTACTACCACTAGTTTTTCCAACTAAGGTCACACCTTCATCATTATATAATAAAGGCGTAAAAGTATCCCCAAGATCTTCTCTAATGGCAATAAACCCAGTGGCTGCCACGGCTTTATAAGTGGCATTTTCTTGAGCTTGTGTTGCTGATTCACCTTCATAAGCATTCCCAGCCCTATCGCGTCCCACACCAGATAAAGTAAAACTAAGGTCTAGGGCGAGCTCACCTGCAAGCACTACATCGCCGTTGGCATCAAGCACTTGAGGGGTGTCATTGGCACCAACAACAGTAAAAGCAACATTTTGACTGTGCGTTGCTCCAAATTGATCTGTGGTTGTAATTGTAAAGGTTTCTGTGGCTCGTTGATTAAGGCTCAATGATTCAAGAGCAATTCTTTGCTCACTATCTGCACCATATGCACCATCTTCTGCCAATTCGTACCTATAATGACCATTGGTATATACGGTTAAATTACCATACTTACCTTCAACCACCATAACCACGCCATCTGCCTGCTGGCTAGCATCTGCCTCTTTGGCAATGACATTAGGCACAAGGCTTGCTTTACCGCTAAGAGTTTGATTCATAAAGTGATCACCTGCATCGGGATCATTTATGCTAATTTTACCGGTAGCAGCAATATCATAAAGACTTTCATTAGCATTCACGGTAACGTCATTAAAATCTCTAGCAATACTCATCACTGGAGCAGTGTTTGTACCTAATAATTCAAAAGATAAAGGAGCAACTATAACACTACCTTCAACCACTAAACTATCACCATTTGCATCTAGAGGAGTAATATTAAAAGGTAAAATCGTGGTATCATTATGATCAAGAGCTTGCACAGCTTCACTATTTTTACTTAAGGCAAAGCTAAAATTTACACCGCTAGCAGTTTTAGTTAGGGTTAAAGTACCATATTCATTACCATAGGTACTAGTAGCACCACGCACAGTAGACGCTTCTATAATATTGCCATCACTATCTGTTAGCCCATACCTTGAAACAAGTGCCGCATCTTCAAAGCTAACACTGCCCTTGGCGGTTAAATCTCCTGCATACGCTGTACGCGCAGCAGTTGAAGAATCATTAGATATATCGTTTCCCGTACGATCACGACCAACTCCAGCTGCAACTAAATTCACATCACTAGTGGGATTAACGATAAATCTTTGAACACCATTTTTTAAACTACTACCGGCCATGACCTTTCTCCTAACCATTGAAGATTAAAAATTAATTATAGATAAGCATCTGCATATAAAAATTATAAACAAATAATTACTAAAAATGTATACCATATCCAATCTTGTGTCAATTTTATATGAAAACTTTTCCTTAATATAATAAAAAAAAAATCTATAATCATTTAAAATGACAGTTGATTTAAATGTGAAATTTTAAACAAACTAAATTATATAATCCTTAATCATAGTTTTTTACTATGATTTCATTAAGAAGGGCAAATTGATTTTATCAATAAATAAATACAAAGCTAGTCATAAATAATCGTTTTTTATAAATTTAACTATAAAAAAAAATCAAATATATGCATACTTATTTAATAAAAGATAATAATTCATCAATTATGTATAATAAAAGCAAACCTATTAACAAATGAAGCATTTTTTACTAATCACCTTTCCTGCAAATTGTATATTTTTCAACTGCATTTTCTTCTTTACATCCAACATTGAGGTTTTATTATGAAATTATGTCTTTTATTGCTTGCCTATGTACATGTTAACATATTTTTTCTATTTCCTGATAATGCTCATGCTTATATTGACCCAGGTACTGGTAGTTTGATTTTACAAGTTCTTGCTGCAGCAGCATTTTCTGTGCTTGCTTTTTGGCGTGGTTTACGGGAAAAAATAATGAATTTTTTTAATAAAAACAAAGACAAAGACATAAATGAATAATCAAAGCAATCTATCGCTATGTGCTGGATCTTTTCGTGATACATCAGGGCAGGTTTATTTCATTGATGGAAAAATAATTCGCACCATTGAAACAATATACTCTAAACACTTTGAACATGGTGTACAATCAGGTTTTTTTAAACAAGCTATAGATAAAGGCTTGCTACTAGAATTTACAGAAATAGACCCCATAAACAATGCCTGGAAAAGCATCACAGCCCCACTATTACCCTTCATTTCATACCATTACGAATGGAGCTTTGGGCAATTAAAGGACGCTGCTCTTCTTACCTTAGATATGCTCGATCTAGCCCTTGAGCACGACATGGTCTTAAAAGATGCTACGGCTTATAATATACAATTTATAGGATCTAAGCCCATATTTATTGACCATCTTTCATTTGAAATTCGTGATCCAGCTGCTCCTTGGGTAGCGTACCTACAATTTTGCCGCCACTTCTTAGCCCCCCTAGCCCTTATGGCAAAACGCTCTGTCATATGTAGTAGGATGCTTTTTTCCTGGATTGAAGGTTTGCCATTAGACTTAACCGCAAGCTTACTGCCATTTTTAACTCGATTTTCCCCATCACTTGGTATTCACATCCACATGCATGCAACAAAAATATAGTGATGCACGTTCTGCCGCAAAAAAAGTTCAAAATATCAATCTATCCAAGCAATCATTACAAAAGCTTAGTCAATCATTACGTCTAGCTATTGAAGGATTACAACTTCCAAGTGCATTAAATACAGAATGGGGTGATTATTACACTGATACAAATTACACCGAAGTAGCGGCTAAGGCCAAACATTCTTTCCTTGAAAACATTGCTAAACAATATGCTAGTAGGGATAGTATGGCCCTTGATATGGGAGCCAATGAGGGCGTTTATAGTCGCTTTTTAGCTAAGCACTTTGGCCATGTTTTAGCAGCTGATATTGACTATCTTGCCATTGAAAAAATGTATGCTAGTCTAAAGCAAGAAAACAATTCCCTTGTAACCCCCTTGGTTGTTGACCTTGGCAACCCCCCTCCAGGTATTGGCTTTGCACATGCCGAACGCCTACCATTTGCCAAGCGTTGCCAAGTAAAATATTTAAGCGCATTAGCCCTTATTCATCATCTTGTCTTTACTGCTGGTATTCCATTTTTTATGGTGGCAGATTACTTTGCATCATTACTTAAAAAAGATGGTATTTGTATTTTAGAGTTTGTGCCCATGGATGATTCACAAGTACAAAGACTTTTAGCAGCACGTAAAGATAGTATAAACTTTGATTATGACATAAAAACTTGTCAAGATGCATTTGCTAATCAATTCAAACTAATAGAAGAACATCCCATACCAGAAAGCCTTAGAACCATACTTGTATTTCAAAAAATTTAGAGGTTTACATGCTTAATAAAATATCCAGCTTAAGTTTAACTATTCCCTTAGGTTGGCTTTTTAGCCATCTTTTTATGTGGAGCAACAATGCCCACATGTTTAGTACCAAAGCATTACTAACTTCACTTGGCTTTATTATATTTGTAGCATGTATGCTTTGGGCCATGGGAGCACTTTGCATTAAACTTAGTCATAAAATGTTTTCTAAGCACCAAAAAATATTAAATATTATACAAAACATATTATTTGCAACTGTATTTTCTGCCATAGTTGGATTTTTCCTTTTTATTCCAATGCTTGCTCCAAATCCAGCTTTACTACCGTCAATAGTTTTATTTTTTAGTATTTGCGCTATACTATTTTTTATAAAGGCAAAATTTCTAAATACCATACTCTTGGTGCTTATAGTTTTTTCTAGTGTTAATACTATCTCTGGCCTTATATTTTCAAACGCATCTCAAGAGGCTAGCACTAATAAGCAAGCCATAGCTAAACTTAGCGAAGTCAAACTCAAACAAAAACCTAATATATACTTGTTTTGGCTTGAGTCTTATCACGCATTTTCTATTCAAGAAGAAATTTACGGCATTGACACAAAACCCATACAGAAATTCTTAGCTGATAACGAATTTGTCACTTTTCCTGAGGTTTATTCTGATGGCCGAGGTACATTATCTGCCTATGCCGAACTATATGGTATGGGCAAATATAATATTCAAGAAGTTGGTAATGTTGATGTCAATACCACCACACGCGAACTAATTGGTGGCAGTGAAGACAATATTCTGTTTAAAATATTAAAAAACAATGGCTATTTTACGGGTCAATTACTATACCCTATGCCACTGTACTTTATGACATTTAATAAAAAAAGTCCTTATTTAGATAGAACAGATTTTGATCATTTATATGACTCATATCTTACCTTATTAGCCCCTTGTTATTATTTTGTTCCTAGCTTACGTAATAAAGCCATACGATCTCAAAGAATTCGTTCATATTTAAAAACTAAAGATAATATTAACACTACTATTCAACAATTAGTTCAAGGACCTAAGCCATTCTTTTTATCCTTTAAAGATGGTGCAAACCACACTCCCGGCTCAGGCTACAGTTTCAAAGATGCACAAAGTTGGATTCAAGGTGGCACTTATCAGAAATATGTCAAAAATGGTAATGAAAGCATAAAATCCATAGTACAAAATATTCTAAACCTTGATCCTAATGCCATGATTGTAATAGTAGCTGACCATGGAGCCACACGTTTTAGAGGTGTCACTGACTTTTCAAAAAGCATTGAAGAAATACAAAAAGATCTAAAAGCTGCTAATGTTTCTTATGAAGATTTTATAGACGATAAGTTTGGATGTATGATGGCCATACGTTTTCCCAATGGTGAGCAAATTGACATTACTGCTGGTAAATATATGAGCCAACGCAATTTATTCACCCATATCTTTGCCTACCTAAGTGATGACCCTTCACTATTAGAATATAGGGCAGTGTCTAGAAGCCAACTATTAAAAAATGTGCTTACTCAAGATGGTAAAATTGTACATAAGTAGTATTTTAATTGATAATTTTATATAATGAGCTTACGCCAATACATAAACAACCTATTTACTGATAATAGCAAATTTTTCAATCACCTAGCATTTATATTACTAGCTACAGGATGCTTTGTACGTTTACATTTTTACTTTGACCACAAAGATCTATGGCTTGATGAACTTTTCTTAGCTAGATCAATCTTGGAAATGCACATAAGTGAGTTTTTTACTAAAACATTTGTAAATAATCAAAGTGCTCCACTAGGATTTATGCTTATTTCAAAATTAATTCATGGATATCATTTAAATGTATACAACTTGTATTTACTTCCAATATGTTCATCTCTAATATTACTTTTTGCTTCATATAAATTTATTAAATATAGTTTTAATCTAAAACATGCAATTGTATACATGTCACTTTTTGTATTAAACTATAGTTTAATTTATTATTCCACAGAACTTAAGCCATATATTGTTGATGCTCTAGTATCTATTTTGTTACTATATTACTTTATTAAACATCAAGAGATATTAACGAAAGAACTTACTTGGAAATTTATTGCACTTCTTTGCATATTAAGCTTGCTAACTTCAACCTTACCTATGACTCTTTGTGGAGTAGCGTGTGCTATATTATACAGGCTTGGATCTATTAAAAATACACTGTGTTATATCAAAGTTAATTTTATTAAAATATTTACATTTATATCATTCTACTTATTATACTACCTTACACACTTAACAAAAATTTCCGAACTTATAATGCGTCAATACTGGGAACTTTCTTTTTTTCCCTTAGACTTTAACCAGATGATGCCATGGATAAAAAATGTTTTTCTTCCAGTTTTTGGGAGAACCATTTATATTCCACCCATTATTCACAGTTACTATGGTGAGTATTATCTACCCGGAATATTGTTTGTTGTATTCTTTTTATATGGTAGCTATATACTGTTTAATAAACATAAAGAATTATTTTTCTGTACTTTTATACCCCTTATTGCTGCGGTAGTTTTGTCGGCACTTCATATGTATCCTTTGGGGCATGTGGGCCTTAGGGGGACAAGACTAGTACTTTTCTTATACCCCTTACTTTTAATACCCATTTCTACTGCATTAATGCATCTATTTAATTTGTTGAAACAAAAAACATTACAAAATATCTTGCTTTGTATATTGGTGCTTTTTACTTTGCACTCAAATATTAACTATCTAAAACGTCCACATGAATCTCAGCAAGTAGATAAAATAATAACGCATTTATATGAAAATTATACTGAGGGTACAAAGCTCGTAGTTTATGAGTTTGCTACCGACGCATTTAAAGTTTATTCTCAAGGCAAATCGCTTAATTATGCAACTCTAGATAGCAAGAAAGACATTATTGAATGCGCATCTACAATTTTACCTACTACAAATAAGATTATGTTTTTATTTTCACACTATGACCTTCAGCTAACAAATACACTGGCCGACTACGCAAAGAATATGAATTTTGAAGTAATAAGAATCAAAGATATTGGTGCAGAGCTTATTATTCTTATAAAGTGATATTTTTATTTATCAAAATTGTAAAATACAACTTATTTGCTCAGTCAAAAACCTGTCAACTTCTTTAACATTTTGTATTTATTGTACTTAATATTGTAGCTTGATAGTTCAACACATCCTCGAAAAAAGGATTATTTCTTTACAATTAAAAGATAATCAGCTTTAGCATTTGTTACAGCTTCGGCCGACTTAGGCCTACAATAAATAGAGTTAGCAACAATCAATGTCCATTTATCTGCAATAATTTAACAGTTTTGCGAAATGCACCCCTTTCATTTCCGTTTTTGTTTACACATCCACGCAAAGTATCCTAGTGCAGATCGGACATAAATTAATAATAATTATTTGAAATTTTTTCAGTGACAAAATGGGATAATCCGTATAGTTTATCGCGCGTAAACTAACTATACATTACTCATAATTAAACTCAAAAATGTAGGAAGATAATATGCACAGTCTATTTTGTGTGACTGAAAAAAACAAACATACATTATATTTAGTCTTTATATCAACAACAATATTTACCTTTATCGCGCATTTGCATGCTTTTTTAAATCTTTTTTTTAGCCATGATTCATTGTGGCTTAATATCTTCCAAGATTATTCTTTTCATGATACACACGGACGTTTTTTTATTCGATTCTGGTCATATTTGACTGGTGGAGTAACTATGCCTTTTTTACAGGGTGTTTTTTCAATTATTTTGAATACACTTTCAACCTATATTTTAGTTAAAGCCTTAGATTTAAATAAAAAATTTTCCATCATAGCAATTTGTGCTATTTTTTCTACTACGCCAATTTGGACATTAATTAATTCTGGATACATATTTAATTTAGATTATTTTGCTCTTGCAGCTTTTATGACAATGCTAGCAATTTATATTTTAAAAAGATTTAATATGTTGCTTTCTATCCCAATTTTGATATGTGTACTTGGAATTTATCAATCTTTTATACATGTAGCAACGGTAATTCTTTTAATATTATTAATTAAAGAAATCATGGACGGGGACTCTTTTAGGGATGTGTTGATATCTGGGTTAAAGTCATTTTTTGTTTTATTGCTTTCTATGATAATATATTATATTATCATAAAATATTTGAATCCTCACGAATTAGCATCGTATAGAAATTACAATTCTATTGGTGATTATACTGATGTAAACATCATGCAATTGTTGTTAAATACATACTATGAGCCTTTAAGAATGTTATTTGTTGAACCATATATTTTTGAAGGACCAGTCACTAAAAATATTAATATATTATCATTCATTAATTCACTATTAGCTTTTACCGTTTTGTATTGTCTTATTATTTTCTGCAAGTCAAAAAAAATTGCAAAAAATAATTGTTTATTATTAGTAATTATTATACTTCTTATACCATTTGGAATGGGGTTTTTATACCTTGCGGCAAAGCAGTATATAGGATTTATGACTTACCTTTCAATTAATTACTTTTTTGTTCTTACCTTATTTGCTTATGATCGATATAATGAACAATTAGTATCAGCAGCAAAAAATACGTATATGAAAGTAATATCAATACGTTTTATTAGCATCGTTATCATTACTTGCATAGTAATAAATATACATAGTAATGTTATTTTTGCTAATCAAATATATACTTATAAAGACTTGAATTCGCGTGCCATACATGGTTTATTTACGCGCATAGCTCAACAAATGGAGCAAACCGAAGGGTATAAACATGGAGAGATGAAGGTTATTTTTGCTGGTACCCCCAGAAAAAATAAACACTATAGTCAATCACAATTGAGGAATATATATGATTCTCGAAAGCAATTACATATTGACTCAATAATGTACAAACCTTTCTATATACCCGGGTACTTTGCTAATATTTTAGGGATAAATACTCTGTTTAATGTTGATTATTTTTCAAGCGACATTAAAAAATTTAATGATTTAGATATTGTAAAAAATATGCCTGAATTTCCGCATAAAGATTCGATACAAATAATAGACGACATTCTTGTTGTAAAAATATCAAATTAACAAACAATAATTATAGTGAATTCACCTTTACAGTACATATAGCCTTTGCTTTAGCAAAATTTTTTGTACTCTGCCACCATACTTTTTATTCACGCTATAAGTATTACTATTATAGCTTTTTCCAGAAAAGCATATGCTATTATGTTTTATTTTTTTGTTATTTTAATTGACACAAGGCATATTTTATGGCCTTTATATCACGATGACTGTGATAAATCCTTAGCACATCCAACCATAATTTAATCGAGAACTCCATGCTATATTTAGAATTTTTATTTTTATTTTGTATGCTTTATTTAGGCAGCCGCTTCAGTGGCGTGGGCCTTGGTGTTATTGCAGCCCTTGGGCTTATGGTGGAAGTTTTTATTTTCCGCATGCCCTTAGCTGAGCCGCCTGTAGCTGTAATGCTTATCATTATATCTGTGGTCACATGTGCAGCAGTACTTGAGGCTGCCGGTGGACTTAAGTATATGCTACATATTGCCGAAGGCATACTCCGTAATAATCCAAAACAAATTACAATATTAGGTCCATTTACTACCTATTTTGTCACCATACTCCTAGGTACTGGTCATGCCGTATACTCCATCATGCCCATCATTGGAGACGTAGCTTTAAAAAATAATATTCGCCCAGAGCGACCCATGGCAGCAGCTTCTGTAGCATCACAAATTGGCATTTGCGCAAGCCCCATTGCGGCTGTAACTGTGTATTATTTAAGTCAATTAGCTGAAATAAACCCTAATATAAATTTATTGAGTATTATAATGATAACCATACCATCGACCATGCTAGCTGTGCTTGTGATATCATTATATAGCTTAAAGCGCGGTAAGGAATTAAAGGACGATCCAGAATATCAAAGAAGACTACAAGACCCAAAATGGCAAGAGGTGTTGCAAGCTAAATCTACACCATCTCCAGCGGAAGAGATACCACAAACTGCCAAAATTGCTGTGCTTCTTTTTTTAGTTGCGCTTATATGTATTATATTTGTGGCCATGGTGCCAGAGGTACGCACCATTGGTGAAGTTACCATTCCCATGGATAAAATTATACAGATGATGATGCTTGGCTTTGCAGGTATTATCTTACTGGCAACCAAAACAAAGACTAGCAAAGTTCCTGAGGGTGTTGTGTTTAAATCTGGTATGGTGGCAACAATTTCTATATTTGGTATTGCTTGGATGAGCGATACTTTTTTTCAATATGCCATGCCCACATTTAAAGCTTCCATAACTAACATGGTGCATGATTATCCTTGGACCTTTGCCCTAGCTTTAGCTACTGTATCAGTGGTGGTCAACTCTCAAGCGGCCACAGCGCGCATTATGCTGCCTGTAGGTCTTGGTCTTGGCTTACCTCCAGAGGTGCTTATTGGTTTGATACCAGCAACTTATGCTTACTTCTTCTTGCCTGTATATCCATCCGATGTGGCAACCATGCAATTTGACATTAGCGGCACTACCAAGGTAGGCAAGTGGTATTTTAATCACAGTTTTATGATGCCAGGCCTTATTGGTATTACTACAGCATGTACTGCAGGTTATTTACTTGCACATCTATTAATTTAAATATATATTTTTACATACTAACATGAAAATAGGAGTATTTATGTCAACACGTGTAGAGCACGACTTTTTAGGTGAGCTTACTATCCCAGATGATGTTTATTATGGTGTTCAAACTTACCGTGCCATTGAAAATTTTTATATTTCTCACAGTAAAATTAAGGATATTCCTGAATTTATCCGTGCATTTGCCTATGTGAAAAAGGCCGCTGCTATGGCTAATAAGGAGTTTGGCCTTCTACCTGATGATATTTTTAAGGCTATTTGCGGTGCTTGTGATGAGCTAATTGATGGCAAATTGCATGATCAATTCCCTACCGATGCCTTCCAAGGAGGAGCAGGAACTTCTTGTAACATGAATGCCAATGAAGTTATTGCCAATAGAGCTTTGGAGCTTATGGGGCATAAAAAAGGTGAATATCAATATTGCCACCCCAATAATCATGTCAACTGCTCCCAATCCACCAATGATGCTTATCCAACTGCCCTGCATCTTGCCCTGTATGCCATGCTTAAAAGGCTTATTAATGCTGTGCGCTACTTACATGATGGTTTTATGCTTAAAGGTGAGGAATTTAGTGATATTGTTAAAATGGGTCGCACTCAACTTCAAGATGCAGTGCCCATGACATTGGGTATGGAATTTACTGCATATGCTACTACTTTGGAAGTAGAAGTGGGTCGCCTAGAATATGCGGCCTCATGCCTATTAGAGGTAAATATGGGTGCTACAGCCATTGGCACTGGCATTTGCTCTCCGCAAGGCTATGCTCCACTTTGTATAGCAAAACTTAAAGAAGTGAGCGGTCTTGATGTGAAACTATCTCCAAACCTTATTGAAGCCACTTGGGATACTGGAGTATATGTTTTGGTTTCGGCAGCCATTAAAAGTGCTGCTGTTAAAATATCTAAAATATGCAATGATTTACGACTTTTATCTTCAGGACCACGTTGCGGACTTAATGAGATTAATTTACCACAATTACAGCCTGGCTCATCCATTATGCCTGGTAAGGTAAATCCCGTGATACCGGAGGTTGTAAATCAAGTATGCTTTGACGTCATGGGCAAGGATCTTACCGTAACCCTCGCTTCTGAGGCTGGACAGCTTGAACTTAACGTTATGGAGCCAGTTATAGCACATTGCCTCTTTGATGGCTTAAATAGATTGCGTCGCGCCGTGCGTACCCTACAAGATAAATGCGTTGATGGTATTACAGCTAACAGAGATGTGTGCCGCTCCTTAGTAGAAAACAGCATAGGTATTGTAACAGCTCTCAATCCACATATTGGCTATGAAGCTTCTGCATCGGTAGCTCGTGAAGCATTGGAAACAAATTCTTCCGTTTACGAGCTTGTGCTTAAACGCAAACTTTTAAGTAAGGATAAATTAGACGAGATATTGTCTCCCGAGGCTATGCTTCACCCAAGAGATGTATAAAAACAAAGCTAAAATTAATTAATATAGCCGGTACTGAAAAACGCGTTTCACGCATTTTTCTAAAAAGGCACTTTGAGCTTCAAAAATTGCCAGAAATTCGCATTCCATGCTCTTATTTCTGGTAATTTTTTTATTACTATTTTCCAATAAAATTCTACTATTTTAGAATGTTATTACTTTTTCGTCGACTAACTAATCATAAAATAAAAACTCCCTCTTGTAATGCAATTAAGCATAAAGTGGGAGTTTTTCTATTATGCCACCAAGTCAATTTACTACCCAAAACAGTGTTCTAATATTGACACTAAGCTGGATTTTTTGAGCGTCATTTTTTTAACAAAAGTCATTGAAACTTTCTAGACTTAGTCTAAACATGCGATTTTCTTAGCCTCAATTTTCTGACTATTACTTTGGTACACCTTATGCACATAATGAGTATAAGCCACAAAAATACTAGAACGTTTCTCAGCATATAAGTGGCAAAAATTTAAGGTAGTTAGAGCTAAGAGCCACTACCAAATATTTAAGAAAAAAGGGAAAAATATCATGACTACTATAGCTCTTCAAAGACCAGCTGCTAACCAAACTTTAACAGTTGCTCCACAAGCTAACAATGGCCTAATGTTTGACTTTAACACTAACGAGGCTAACCTTAGCCGACATGGTGAAGACCTTAACATTACTTTTAATGATGGTGCTGCAATCTCCTTAACAAACTTCTATAATGTGTACACTGCTGAGCACTTACCTGAATTTTTTGTTCAAAACCAAGAAATCACAGCTGAACAATTCTTTGCTAATATAAGCAATTTAATGCCAGCAGTTGGTTCAAATAGCACTGCTACTGGTAGTGGCACAAGTGTACAAAACACCACTGGTACATTATTACAAGGTATTGATAGCTTGGAAATTATTGATCAAGGTACTACAAATAATAATACTGCTATTAATACTCCTGAAACTACAACTACAACAGTTATAGTTCCAGATGCTCAAGCCATGCCCATTAGTCAAGCAATACCTGCAACCCAATCCATACAAATCACTACTTCCAATAGTGATACGAACCTTCCAGCTGATTCTGTTGAGCAAGAAGTTGCACCATTGCCTCAAATTTTTGGTCAAGCTGACTTGCTAGCCGCTGACGCAGGTTCAAGAATTACCGGCAACCTATTTGCAAATGATAGTGCAAACGATGATTTAACTATTACAAACTTTATTGCTCCAGAAGGCTGGAGTGCTATAGAAAATGCTGATGGTAGTATCACGTACACCTATGACCATGACATAAATACTACTCTTACAATACATGCCAATGGGGACTATATTTTAACTACTAATGTTGAGAATGCTGGCATTGATAATTTTTACTTCAGCTATGAAGCTCAAGACCAAGCTGGTAATTCTTATGCTGCACAAGTAACTGTTGGCAATGCTAATGCTAACAATCTTTATGTAGAAACTTTAGAAGGTGGATCTGCCTTTGTTACAACTGAAGAAGGTAACAGTTACTTACAAGATTTTAGTAGCTATGCTGACGATACAGAAATAGGCAATCAGCATGTGAATGGTATGCTACTTGGTAGCGGCGACGATACCATTACAGTTGATAATGCTATTGGTTCACAAAACAATCCTTACTATGCTGATGCTAACGACACCTTCATTTATGGGGATGCTCTTCGCAATGAAGACCCAAGCCAAGTTGGTGACGATGTAATTAATATTACTACTCTTGACGGAACAAAGGTTCGTGCTGACGGTAATCTTTATGATGGCGTAAATGGCGGCGACGACTTAGTTAATGTAGAGCGTATGGAAGGTGGCTCAATTATAGGTGATGGTTGGAATTTAGAAAACGGTTCTGCTGGTGGTAATGACACAATCAATATAGACATTATGCAAAGCGGCGACATTAATGGCGACGGCGTACTTTTCTTCGGCAACGCTAAAGGCGGCAATGACGAAATAAATATAGGCACCATCGACACCACTATTAGCGGTAACCAACGAGTAAATATTAATGGTAATTCTGGTAACGATACCATCTGCGTAGGTAATATTGATACTAACAGTGGCGACGCAGTAGTAATAAATGGTGGATTAGGTAGCGATTTATTCAACTATGACAGTGATGCCGATGACACTATGGCTCTACTTGGCAACCAGGTTTATATTGCTGGTCAAGGTCAAATTTCCATAACTGGATTTGAAGGCATTGGCTCTGGTGCTGGCAATGATTTAGTAAAGCTTTATGACCGCGTTAATAACGAGTTAGACTACAATGACCTTTTTGTAGATGCTGGCGAAGGTATGGACGTATTGCTTGGCAACTTTAGTAGCGCAGATGAGTTTTCAACCCTAATTGAAAATGACGACATAGTTAATACAGAATATGTTGTACTTAGTGACGAGCTAAATAATGCCTCAACCACAAGCACTAGCGACCTTTTCAACAAGCTTGAAGATGAAGGAGTTAGCAAAGATGCAAATGGAACACTAAGCTTTGATAATACTTGGAGCAAGAACGAAAGTGTTGGCGATTTTGATAGCTACACCAACCAAGAAAACGATATGACTATCTTAGTAGCTAGAACACAAGTAGAAAATACATTAGCTTAAGACATAAACATACAAAGCATAAGCAAAAAAATAGCATTTTTCAAAAACTCTGCCACCAAGATAGGGGAGTTCTGTTTCAAAGTCTCTGCATAAATATTTATGCAGAGACTGAGAGTGTTGACAAAGTCAGCACGACCGATAAATCAAGAGTAGGCGCAATTCACTTGCGCCGT
>CAYJLD010000049.1:0-17971 GCA_964371195.1 uncultured Desulfovibrionaceae bacterium
GTATGGGAAATAAAGTGGGCTATGAACGCGAAAGCTTTATGCTGTGGCTTAGGGGCAGGTTGAGGGGAGCTACACGCTTAAGTTAAGTGAAGCAGTCGCGACTAAATCGTACAATTGCCCTTGCAAAGAAACAGGTTTTTGTCTATTTTAATCCTAACAAGTGCATTTTTTTATATAAATTACTACGTGCAATATTAAGATACTTTGCAGTCTTTGATTTATTTCTTCCACATTTTTCCAAAGCTTCTAAAATAATTTTTCTTTCTGCCTCATTGCGACTATTTGATAAGTAAAAGTTAGAAGTGGGCGGTGTTACCATTTCAGAATCCGTAATAGTATTTGTAGCTGTATAGAGCAAAAAATCATTGTCATGTTTTTGAAAAAAACGCTCCGGCAAATGATCTAGGCGTAAAACATTTTCAGACTCTTCCATAGCGTACAATCCATAGGTTAACACATTGCGTAATTCCCGCACATTTCCCCGCCAAGGATGTACGCTAAACACGGATAATATTTTTTTATCTATGTGAATTTTTTTACTATTTTCTTCTCCAACAAGGTGAGTTATTATCGAATAAGCAAGTAAGGGAATGTCAGATAAGCGTTCACGCAAAGGAGGTGCCACAAGATCAAATAAGTTCAAACGGTAATAAAGATCCTCACGAAAAAGCCCTTGTGCAACCATGTGCTCTAAATTTCTGTTTGTAGCTGATAATAATCGAAAATCTACGTTAATAATCTTAGGGTCACCAAGTTTTTGAATTTCACGATTTTCCAGCACCCTTAGCAGCTTAGCTTGCAAGGTCAGTGGTAAGTCTCCTATTTCATCAAGAAAAATGGTACCGCCTTCAGCCTGTTCAAATTGTCCTTTTTTACCTGAGGACTTTGCCCCTGTGAATGCCCCCGCCACATATCCAAAAAGTTCAGATTCCATAAGTTCATGTGGAATAGCAGAACAATTCACCGCCACAAAATTTTTACCATGGCGTACACTTGCAGCATGAATAGCTTGCGCAATCAAATCTTTACCTGTGCCATTTTCACCTAAAATAAGAATAGGTTCCTCATGACGTGCAAAACGCTTTCCCCTTTCTTTAAGTAAACGCATAGAAGGGCTCTCACCCACTATGGAGTCAAAATTCACATGTTTTGTATTGTTTCGTGGATTTAGAAGTGTTGAAAAACTATTATATCCCTCTAATTCAAGAATAATTTCTTGCACTTCACTAATTTTACCCTTTTCGGGGGATACAGAAATATTTTCTGTCATACATCCTGCAATTCTACCTTCTTTATCTCTTAAAGGCCAACGATATGTCACTCCATATAGACCTGTGACTGACACAGATGAAAATGAATTGGGCTCTCCCGTTTGTAAAACTTCTAAAATACCCTGTGGTGCTGTAACAAAAAAAGCTGTTGCGTCCATGCCAATACAATCTTTGTCATCAAGCTGATACATTTTTTTATAGGCATTATTGGCAAACATGAGCTTTGCCTCTTTATTAAAAATGGCTATTCCCGTATGCAACAATTCTAAAATATTAATATTTACATTAATTGATGCAAAAAAATCGTCCAAATAAGTACCCATATATACTCCTAACAAAAATGTCTTGTGTAACAAAAGTGTCCTCAAAAAAATGTCCTCAGTCAAGAACAATTTTACTTTTTTAAGGACATATATGTACTACAATTAGGACAGAAAAAACCGGCAAGCCACATTCGATACTTGATAATGTATTGAAATAACAATTAATTATATTTTTAACAAGGCTGGCATGCTCCTTGCTTTTCTGTATCTCAATGAAGCATTTTACTGCATGCTTAGCAAAAAATGCATACTTGAACAAAGCATATCAAGGAGATAATTATGTTTATTCCACAAAAGACTGATGCCGCCATTAATGCAGAAAATTTAGGACATGGTACATATGCCCTTGATTGGGAAACTGCTGATGAACGCATTGACCTTTGTAAAGCCATTGTCACTGATACCAATCAACAAATGGACCCAGAACGTTTACGTGTGCTCAAAGAAGTATACGAAGAAAATTTAGGCGAAGAACCTGTTTTAATCCGCGCAAAACTTCTAGAAAAGCTTTTACTTACCAAACAATTATTCCTTGATGAAAATCCTGTTGTTGGCACACTTACCAGTATGCGTTGCGGCTTATATGCCTATCCTGAATGGAGCTGCGATTGGATTAAGGACGAAATAGATATGGCCATGGTATGCTCTTTAGGCGAAATAGTTATCCCCGAAGAAACAAAAGATCTTATGAAGGGCGTGTATAAGCAATGGAAGGGACGCACCGTACGCGATACGGCTGACCGAAACTATAAAAGCTTATATGGCGTAAATCCACGTACATATATTAATTCTGGCATGCTTTATGATGTTATGAATGTATCTTTAGGTTCTGGTTGCGCCAACTACAATGCTATTTTAACCAAGGGTGTAAAGGGTGTTTTGGCCGACGTTGACGCAAGTATGGCCAAACTAAAAAATCAAAGTGGCGATTATCATAAGCTTGCGTTTTTACAAAGCATTAAAATTGTACTCAATGCCTGCATAGCTTGGGCTCATCGTTATGCAGATCTTTGTGAAGAAACAGCCAATAAAGAACATGATCCCAAGAAAAAAGCTGAATTACTCGAAACAGCCGAAATCTGCCGCTGGGTCCCCGAAAATCCTGCTCGCAACTTCCGCGAAGCTGTGCAATCGTATTGGTTTTCACATTTACTTGTTGAAATAGAGCAAATGGGCTGCGCCAACTCTCCCGGTCGATTTGGACAATTTATGTATCCATTTTACAAAAAAGACATAGAAGAAGGCCGCATTACTAAGGAAGAAGCCAATAAGCTAACTTGCTTTTTATTTATTCGCCATACTGAACTTGGAACGTATTCAGGCATGGCGCACCAAAAAGCACTTTCAGGACATACAGGTCAAACTCTTGCCCTTGGCGGTTTAACGCCAGACGGCAAAGATGCCAGCAATGATTATGAAATGGTCATTATGGATGTGCAGATCCGCATGCAAAATATCCAACCCACATTAGCTCTTTGGTACACGCCCATGATGGAACCTGCCTATCTTATGAAGGCTGTGGATGTAGTTAAAACAGGTTGCGGTCAACCACAATTTATGAATACTGCTGTGGGTGTTGCGCGCAATCTTTTACATTTTGGCAGCCGCAATATTACCATTGAAGATGCACGTAATGTGGCTAACTTTGGTTGTGTAGCCAGCGGCGTTGCAGAAAAGGGTTCTTATATTGCTGGGGAAGATGCCATTTGTCTTGCTAAGTTTGTAGAACTTGCTCTGTATAACGGTTGGGATCCCACCACAAAACAGCAACTTGGCCCCAAAAGTGGAGAAGCCAATGACTTCGCTACCTATGAAGATTTATATGCTGCTGTATTGCAGCAGATGGAAGCAGGTTTGCAAGTGCAGCGCAAGCATTCTAACCTTTCTACAGCAGCCCATGAGAAAATTGTTCCAAGCATTTTCCGTTCCGCTTTACATGATGGTTGCATAGAAAGCGGCTTAACCGAAGAAGCCGGAGGGCATATGTACCCTCAAGGCATGGCCATTGTTTCTACAGTTGTAGATGCGGGCAATGGTCTCCACGCTATTAAAGACTTAGTGTTTGACAAAAAGGTTGTAACCATTGCCAAGCTGCGTGAGGCTTTGGAAGCTGACTGGGTGGGATATGAAGATATCCAAAAAATGTGCCTTGACGCGCCCAAATTTGGTAACGATGATGCCGAAAGCGACAGCTTCGTACAACAATTGTATAAAGATTTTGGACGCATTTATAAAAATTGCGGCCCTGATTATTTTGGGTATGAAGCGCACCCCGATGCATACTCCTTATCATTCCATAACCTTTATGGCTCTATCATGAACGCCTTCCCCAATGGGCGCAAAAAAGGCGTTGCCTTTACTGATGGTAGCGTTTCCGCAACTCCCGGCACAGACATAGAAGGCCCCACAGCGCTTATCAAATCTGCAGCTCAGGCACTGGACACCACTTGGTTTATATCCAATCACTTCAATATGAAGTTCCTCCCCTCAGCTTTATCCAATGCTAAAGGAGCGCGTGGCTTGCTAGACCTTATCAAAACATACTTTGATTGGGGCGGTAGTCACATACAATTCAACTGCGTATCACGCGAAACACTAGTAAGTGCTCAAGAACGCCCACAAGAACATAAAGAACTTGTGGTACGTGTAGCAGGCTTTTCGGCCTATTTTACTCGCCTTGACGGCGGCGTGCAGGATGAAATTGTAAAACGCACAGAATATAATTAAAACAGAAAAGAAGGCGGTTTTCACGCCGCCTTCTTACTGTCTTTCTTTGTATACAGGAAGATTAAACGAATGTCGGAAAAAGGCATAATATACAATATACAACGCATGTCGGTTCAAGATGGACCGGGACTCCGTACAACAGTATTTCTTAAAGGGTGTCCCTTACGTTGTATCTGGTGCAGTAATCCCGAGTCTCAACTTCTTACACCACAACTCATGTTTTTCCAAAATCTTTGTGTGGCTTGTGGTTTATGCATACAAGCCTGCCCACAACATGCCATCAGCATGGAACAACAAAAGGTTACAAGAGATGCATTGCGATGTACGCAATGTGGTGCTTGCGCTGCAGTATGCCCTAGCGCAGCCAGTTGCATGTCTGGCAAAGAATATAGCGCTACTGATGTCATGCACATCATACGCAAAGACGCTTCTTTTTATAGTAATTCCGGTGGAGGAGTGACATTTGGTGGTGGTGAATGTACCATGCAAAGGCATTTCTTGCTCAAACTTGTGGATGCTTGCTTGCAAGAAGGTTTACACATATGCTTAGACACTTGCGGCCATTGTTCCGCAAACTTCTTTGAAGAACTCATAGAAAAAGTAGATCTTTTTCTTTTTGATATTAAGCATATGGACTGTGTATTACACAAAAAATTTGTAGGAATTGATAATACACTTATACAACAAAATCTCATCAAGCTTCTCTCTCTTGCACCAGAAAAAGTGCACATTCGCATACCACTTATGCAAAAAATAAACGATACTGAAGAAAACATTGCTGCTGTGGCCTGTTTATTAAAAAAATACGATATATTTCAAGTGGACATATTACCTTGCCATACATTTGGCAGCAGTAAGTATACCGCATTGGGCCTACAGCAACCCCACCTGGAAGAATATACGCCACAACAATTAGAAAACACGCTTAAATGCTTTACAAAGCACGGCTTACAAACAGAAATTATAATCTAAATTAAGAGGTTAAACATGTTTACAGTTATTGCTGACAAAACTGTCCTTGATAAATTAGCTGCTATTATCAAGGACGAAGATGAAGGTAGTTGCATACGCTTACGCGAATATACCTTGGGCTGCGGTTGACACGCAAAGAAGATGCTTGGTCCAGGTATCGATATATTTGATGAACTTGAAGACGTAAAAATTACTACATCGAACATACCATTTATTGCCAGTGAAAGTTTTTTATCGCAGCATGGTACAAAGTTCATTTTGCTTTTTGAAGAGGGCAAATTGCAAGTGCGCCCCATAAATAACAATAACTAATAAATTAAGATTAAAGGAAATATTATGTCATTTTGTGTTGATAAGACCTTGTGTCGCCATTGCGGAACTTGTGTTGCCGGATGTGTTTGTGGTTTACTCTCTCTAAACGCAGAAGGCTTTCCGCAAATGGATATGGAACGCCAGCATATTTGTGTACGCTGTGGGCACTGTACTGCGCTTTGCCCCAGCTGTGCAGTCACCCTTGACAATATGGATTCTAACAAGCTGGAAGGCATTGGAGAAAGCGCCACTGCAACTACTGTGGCAAACATCATAAAAACTCGTCGCGCCATACGTAAGTTTTTGCCGCAAGATGTAGATAAGGCACTTTTAGAAAAATTATTTTCGTTGGCGGCTTTTGCTCCCACTGCACATAATGCCAGAGAAGTGGCCTATACTGTACTTTATGGGCGCGCAAAGGTTGAAAAGCTTTTAGACGCAACTGTGGAGCTTATGGAAAAGCACGAAATGTTTCCTGGACATACACAAAATGTACGGAACGGTCGTGACACCTTATACCGTGGAGCCCCCTGTCTTATACTTATCCATGCTCCGGAACGTATTCTTTCAGAAACTGACTGTGCCGTTGCTACAAGTTATATGGAGCTTGTATTACCTTCTTTGGGCTTAGGTTCGTGTTGGGCGGGAATGCTCATCGAAGCTTGTGTGCATGGCTTACCCCACGGTTTGTCTTTACCAAATGGGCACAAATTATACGCAGCTTTAATGGTGGGTATTCCCGATATTTCTTATCACCGTATTCCTTACAGGTCTGAACCTGAAGTTGTATGGAAATAAAGTTTTATTCATTAAGCCTTTGCCTTCAAAAGCAAAGGCTTAATTTTTCTAAATCCCAAAATGCTTACATTTTCGCCAAAGAGTACTTGGGGCTATGCCTAAAATTTTTGCTGCTTGCCGACGATTATTGTGGCACTCGGCAAGAGTCTTTTGGATGAGTAAACATTCTTCTTTTTCCAATGTTCCTTCACGCACATTTTCTTTTTCTAAAAATTGCGGAAAGTCTAAAAAAGCAGACAACATTTCTGCCGAAATTTGCATGTCCTGACACGCGACCACAAGGCGTTCTGCAAGACTACGCAATTCGCGTACATTACCAGGAAAGCCATATTGCTGCAAAAAAACATATGATTCTTCATCAACTATAGGATTTGTCAAACTATTTTGTTGACTGATAATATTCATAAAGTGTTTTAATAATAATGGAATATCATTTTTTCGCTGGCGTAAAGGTGGTACTTCCAATCGCAGTACAGCTAAACGAAAAAATAAATCATCTCTAAATTGTTTTTCGCGAACCATGGTATTTAAATCACGGTTAGTAGCAGCAACAATGCGTACATCCACATGTACAAGCCTGTCACCCCCCACACGCAAAAAGGAATTTTCTTCAATTATTCTTAAGATTTTACTCTGAACAAGCAAGGGGAGTTCGCCAATTTCATCCAAAAAAAGAGTTCCCATATGCGCTAACTCAAAAAGGCCGCGCTTTCCACTACGATTTGCTCCCGTAAAAGCACCCCCTTGATAACCAAAAAATTCGCTTTCTAACAAATGCTCGGGAATAGCTGCGCAATTTACAGAAACAAATGGCCCAAGGGCTCTTTTGCTATAGCTATGAATACCTTGCGCAATAAGCTCTTTACCCGTTCCACTTTCGCCATGAATGAGTACAGATGCATTACTCTTGCTATACTGTTTTGCTTTGAGTAAAAATGTGCGCATAATTTCTGTAGAATGTAATACATCAGAAAAATTAGCCTTAGGTACAAAGCCACGGCGTTCACTATCTCTTTGTATTTCTGTTTGTTTTGCATTGACATTTTCAAGGGCAACCAGCGCTCCTAAGTTTTGCTCCATACTTACAGGGGTGCTTTTGCACATATATTGCTGATTATTCCATACGATGGCTCCAGACCAAGTTACATTTTGAGCAAGGGCTTCACGCAATTCAGGATAATCCTCAAGAGGGGGTGAAACGTCTGGCAGATTTGAATTCAATACGGTGCCACAAGGCCCCAGTAAAAAAACTTGCTCTCTAATGCTATTAATAACCGCTTGTTGGCGTAAATGCCATTCCGTATTGCTACGCAAAAGTAGTACTAACTTTGCAGCTTCCTCTAAAACCATCACAATAACATCTTCTTGACTTGTAATGGGAAAACCAAACACTCCATGACGCTCCAGTGCTTCAATAACACTGGGATTACCAACAATAGCTGTATAATCTTTTTGCTCCAGAGTTTGAATCATATCGGGAATATCCTTGGTTGTACGCATAGGATATACAGAAATATCCACATCAAACATGGGTCTTATAGCCATAGTCGCACGTATAGAAGCGCCAAATCCCACCACAGCAATACGATTACTCACCTGCCTTGCTTTCATAAGTAAATTTACAATATCCACTTCGGTAATGGGAATATCTAAAATGGGAATATGCAAACCACTATTTCGTAAAAGTGTACTCGTTTCCCCGCGACTAATAAGCACACGTGCACCTTTTTCCACAAGATTATAAGCAACATCCACTGCATCATCATAAAGACCTTCATGCAAAGAAAATTGTATTTTCGATGTTTTTCTTATTTTTTCAGCAAGTTGAAAAAGCGCTGGATCTGGCACTATAAAGGCCACATCATGTACTGATGTATTGAGCAAAAGCATCTCCTTTGGTTAAATACATATCGCTTTCACACCGCTAACGTTTCATTTTGAAACCTATAAAGCGACCTGTAATTTATTATGCAATACAACGACATTTGTCTAGAGTTTTATTGAAAAACTATTTTAAAAAAAACATTTAATTACAATAAGATATTTTTTTTCCGCAAACAAGACATCTTTGGCAAGGTTGTTGCAATATGTTAATTGCAAGAAAGATAAATTATGCACAAGCAGATTTAATTATTGTTTCAAGTAGTTAACATTCATACTTGTGTAAGTACGAGGAGTTTTTACATGAAAAAGGCTTTAATTGTCCACCCTGATGACAATGTTGCAAACGTTATTGACGACATGGTGAAGGGGGATACTTTTACAATTGATTTGAATGGTAAAGAATTTATTCTTGAAGCTACGAGTGATATCCCTTTTGGCTTTAAGGTTGCGGTGAAAGAAATCCCCAAAGGACATGAAATTATTAAATATAAACAAGTGATTGGAAAAAGCTCTTGTCAGATACTTGCGGGAGAGTGTGTCCATATCCATAATGTAGAAGGTACTCGCGGACGTGGCGATCAAGAGGGAGAATAATATGAAATTTTTAGGATATGTACGCCCCAACGGTCAAGTTGGCATTCGCAATCATACTTTAGTTGTAGCTTCTGGCCGAGGAGCAGGTAATTTAGCCACACTCATTGCAAATACTATCAAAGACTCTAAAGTATATGTAGCTCCCAATGAAAATGGACGCGATACACCAGACAGGACTACCATTGCGCGTATTATTACAGGCATTGCCAAAAATCCTAATGTAGGGGCTGTGCTTATTGTTGGTAATAAGCGCGACGGTGGATACCCTGAATTTACCTATGATTGCATTGTGGGTGAAATTGCCAAGTCTGGTAAACCTATGGACACGGTTTTCATGAATGAAACCGACGGCTTTTATCAAGCCCTTGGCGAAGGTATGCGCAAAGGGCGTGCCCTTGCAGAAGCTGCCAGTGAAGTGCTACGTCAAGAAGTAGGCTTGGACAAGCTTACTATTGCGGTAAAATGCGGTTATTCTGATGCTACATCTGGCATGTCTGGCAATCCTGTGGTGGGCAAGTTGTTTGACCGCATTGTGCAAGCAGGCGGAAACGCAATGTTTGCAGAAACTACAGAAGTCATTGGCGCAGAGCATCTTGTGGCAACACGTTTTACCGATGATATTGAGCGCAAAAAGTTTCTTGATGCAGTTTTGAAGGTAGAAGAAGAAGCAAAGGCCACAGGCGAAGATATACGTAGCATCAATCCCATTCCTGCCAATATTCAAGCTGGTTTAACTACCCTTGAAGAAAAATCTTTGGGCGCCATAGCAAAAGCTGGATCTTCACCATTAACACAATGCCTTATGTATGGAGAAGCTCCAAGCAAGAATGGTTTACATTTTATGGATGCTTGGATGTCGTCTACTGCCTTATTCTTAGGTTTTGCAGCAGCAGGGGCAACACTTACCATATTCCAAATGGGTGGAGGTTGGATGCCCAATAATGCTATGATGCCCACAGCTTCCACAGGGCTTATAGTCCCCACTATGTATGTTACTGGCAACCCTAGACTGTATGAAAAAAGTCCTTATGAAATAGATTTTAATTCAGGTACAGTTATTTCAGAAAGGGAAACCACTGATACTGTCAGTGAACGGTTGGCAGCCCTTGTATGCCGCATAGCTTCCGGTAAGCTTACTAAGGGTGAAACACTCAATGTGCATGAAAATTTAGAACTTTATCTACGTGGCCCCGGCCTATAATGTAGAAAAGCTATAGTATTTATTAACCATAAACAATGTAAGGAGAGAGCAGTGTTAAGAATTCTTGCTTTAACAATCATCCTGGCTATCAGTGCCGTTTCTTTTGCTTTTGCAGACGGCTACCCCCAAAAACCTACGCAAGTGGTTGTCCCTTGGAAACCAGGTGGTGGTAGTGATATTTCAGCCCGTATCGTTAATGAGCCTATGAAAGAAATCTTAGGCCAACCATTTGTTATTTCAAATATTGATGGTGCTGCTGGCCTTAATGGTGCCAACACCGTATACCGTGCACGCCCCGACGGTTACACCCTTTTATGGGAGCACGTTGGTAACCTTGCTGTAGGACCAATGATTACCAAGGCCCCTTATACTTGGCGTGATTTTAAGCTTGTATGTGCCGTAGGTCAAAGTGATATTGTTTTGATTGCCCGCGCTAACTCCCCTTGGAAAGATACCGCTGATGCCATCAAAGACATTAAAGCTAACCCTGGTAAAATACGTTGGGCCATGGGCATTAACGCAGTGTCTCACTTAACATACTTAAGCATTGCCGAAACTGCCGGTGGACTTAACGCCATGGCTATTCCAGCCCAAGGCGACAAGGGCCGCATTGTTAGCATTTTAGGCAATAACAGTGACATCTCCACCGTAGGTTATGCCGCTGCAGAACCTTATGTAAAATCTGGTGACATTAAAGTTCTTGGCATGGCTACTAAAGAACGCAGCCCCTTTGCTAAGGATATCCCCACCCTTAAAGAGCAAGGCTTTGATGCAGGTAATGTATACCTTTACTCTGTATTTGCCCCCAAAGATACGCCACAAGAAGTTTTGGATAAATTAGAAGCCGCATATGAGAAGTCACTTGCTGATCCAAAAGTGCAGGAAGCTTTGAAAAAGCAAAGCATTTTACCAAACTTCTTGAATGCTGAAGAAGCCATGAAGAATTGGGAAACTGAAGCTGGTTTGTATGAGCGTTTATCTAAGAAAAATAATCTGATTAAATAATGCTTGCTAGCTGCCTATAAAGTATATTTATAGGCAGCTTTTCTTAATATTTTCATATGCGGAGATTTTTTATGGCCATAAAAAACTTGAGTAATTTATTGATAAGCTTACTGCTTTTAATTGGAACAGCTTGCATGTACTGGCAAATGCAACAGATTGAAGTGAGTACCGTCCATGCCATGGGGCCAAATTTTTTTCCGGGTATGTTGCTTTCTCTTCTCTTCTTTCTATCTCTCTGTCTTGCATATCAAAGTATAGATTTTAAAAAGAGCGATAAAGAAGAGGAAAAAAAAGATACTGCCATAGATGTACAAGCCTTAATCTTACAGCTTGCATTTGTAAGTATTTTAATTTTATACGTATTTTTACTTCCCTACTTAAGTTATATTCCAAGTACCATACTTTTTCTTTCCATTACCATGACTTTGCTTGGCAAAAGAACGGTTAAAGACATTGCTTCATATGTGCTCATAGCATCCATAGTTACAGGGATTATTTATTATATTTTTGGAAAAATTCTTCTTTTATTCTTGCCATAAATAGATTTATGTGGAGGTTCTCATGTTTTTTTCTTTTGGAGATATAGCTTACGCCTTTGAGCCCTTGTCTTTAGCTATTATGTTTTTGGCAGTTTTTGGTGGCTTGGTAGTGGGTGCCATGCCCGGCCTTACCAGCACCATGGCTGTTGCCTTACTTGTTCCCATCACTTATGGCATGAGTGTAGAGCTTGGCCTTGTCATGCTTATGGCTGTATACATAGGTTCCATTTCAGGTGGTCTTGTGGCTGCGGCACTTTTAAATATTCCTGGCACGCCATCTTCGGTAGCCACTACATTTGACGCTTACCCCATGACCCAAAGGGGTGAAGCCGGTAAGGCTTTAGCCATAGGTGTTTTCTCTTCATTTTTAGGATCAATTTTTGCTTTTATCGCACTTGTCCTTGTGGCTCCTGCCCTTGGTGCTTTTGCCCTAAAATTTGGTCCCTTTGAATACTTTGCCATGGTAGTATTTACACTCACATGTATTATTTCCATTTCTAAAAAATCATTGGTTAAAGGGCTTATTGCTGCTTGTGTGGGAATGCTCATGTCCACAGTGGGTTTAAGTGATACCGACGGAATTTCGCGCTTCACTTTTGGCCTTTTTGAGTTGCAAAGTGGCTTTAATGTTATGCCTGTGCTTATAGGTATGTACGCTGTTTCCCAAGTTATAGATGAAATCCGTTTCATAAAAACACCGTTTAAAGTTGTCTATGCAAGTTTTACCTTATCGGAATTTTGGAACGTGGTGAAATTGTGTTTGGGTAGCATGAAAAACGTCATACGTTCTTCGCTCATTGGAGTTGGCATTGGTATTCTTCCAGGTGTTGGATCTGGCTTATCCAATATTGTGGCATATTCTCAAGCCAAAGCGGCTTCAAAAGACCCAGACAGTTTTGGTAAAGGCAACCCTGATGGCATTATTGCTTCTGAAACAGCAAATAACGCTTCTACAGGTGGCGCACTCATTCCTTTGCTCACCTTAGGTATTCCAGGTGATGCCACAACCATGATGATTCTTGGTGCTTTTATGATTCATGGCATACAGCCTGGTCCTTTATTATTTAGGGACCATGGCAATCTTGTGGCCATCATTATGGTTGCGTATCTTATAAGCACCATACTTATGCTGATTCTGCAAACCCAATTCATTAAGGTGCTTATCAAGGCATTATCCACACCACGTCATATTCTTTATCCCATTATTATGACTCTTTGCGTCATTGGCAGCTTTGCTTTAAACAGTAGCATGTCTGATGTATGGATTTTTGTCATCATGGGACTTTTAGGCGTGGGCATGAGTAAATTTGGTTTTCCCATGCTACCCTTGGTTTTAGGACTTATTCTTGGTCGCATGGCTGAAAATGAACTACGTGTGGCCTTGGTCATGGGAGAGGGTAGTCCCTTTATCTTCCTCACAAGACCCATAGCTATGGTCTTTTTTGCAGCAGCCATCTTCTCAGTGTTTATTTCCATATACACCATTAGAAAATCTCGCGTTATACCAGAAAATGCGCAATAGTTAATTATGGTACCTCACTAAGTTCATGCTTTGTGAGGTGCCTAAATTCTTTATATTTGCCAAAACAAGGTCGCACACATGCTAAAAAATATCAGCTTACAAAAGCGAGGCTTGATTATTTTTGTAATAATCTGCATAGCCTATCTTTTTGTAACTTTTCACAGAGTTAGCCCTGCCATTATGGCACAAGACATTATCGCTGACACCGGTATTTCCGCCTCTTCCATGGGGGTATTGGCCTCTGCCTTTTTTGTTACATTTGGCCTTATGCAACTTCCAGGTGGCATGCTGGCCGACTCTTGGGGACCACGCAAAACCTTACCTTCATTTTTTCTGTTAGCGGGCATTGGAGGACTTTTATTTGCTTTTGGGAGTGACTTTTTAGTCCTTCTTACAGGGCGTGCACTCATGGGTATTGGCGTCTCCATAACTTTTGTTTGTGGTTTAAAAATTTTATCATTATGGTTTCCTGCGACTATGTATGCTCGTTTAAGCGGTATATTTTTAGGTACTGGCGGCCTTGGACTTATTCTTGGCTCAGGGCCATTAGCCTATCTCTGTGAACTTGTTGGGTGGCGTATGAGTATGGTTATAGAAGGTATAATCACGCTAATAATAGCAACATTACTTTGGCTTTTAGTGCGTGATACCCCAAAGGAGGCTGGTTATATCCCCATAAGTAACGCACCGGAGTTTGAAAAAAAACCGCTTTGCATGGATACGGCTAAAGCCATGCTTCCTAGTGTGAAGAAAATTTTTGCTTCAGGCAAATTTTGGCTTGTGGCCATTTGGTTTTGTGTTCAATTTGCCAACCATATGGCCTTTGGCGGGCTTTGGGCTGGCACTTTCCTTATGGAAGTACATGGGCTTTCCAAAACAGCCATGGGTAATGTTTTACTCATGATGGGTGTGGGCATGCTTGTGGGCGCTCCTTTTAATGGTTGGCTTGCCGATGTTGTCTTTCGAGGCCAAAAACAAGTCATGGTGTTGAGCAGCTGTGTAACTATTGGATTGTTTGCATTTTTATGTTTTTTTGGTGATAAGGTGCCATATCAAGTATTCTACATATGGTTTTTCCTGCTGGCAGCCTTTGGCATGGGTGCTCTTTCGGCAGGTTTTGCGGCAGTACGAAATATTTTTGGCATTGAAAGCACAGGTACTGCCAGTGGTCTTTTAAACGCTTTTCCTTCTGTGGTCGTAGCTTTATTACAAACTTTTTCAGGTTATATATTGGAAATGTACCCTCGTACAACTCAGGGCTTTCCGGCCGAAGCCTATGCTAATGCTTCAATCATATATATTGTCACTGCCATCATCGCCCTTGGTGCCGCCTTGCTTTTGAAAGCTTCAGATATTAACTCTTCTCAAAACACACAATAAAAAGGAATTATCATGAGTATTGCAAAATATTTACAAGACGTACCCTTGCCCAAAATGGTTCGAGTATCTCAAAGTTTTCCCAAAGAGGCCTTGCAAGATATTCCGGAAGCTGTGTGTAAAGAATTACGTCGCCCTGAAATCGCGTCTCGCATTAAAAAAGGTATGCGCATAGCCTTGGCTGTGGGTAGCCGCGGCATGGATAACTTGGTTCCTCTCATTACCTCCGTGGTGGCTGAACTGAAATTGCAAGGGGCAGATCCCTTTATTATACCTTCCATGGGAAGCCATGGAGGAGCCACTGCTGAGGGCCAAGTCGCTTTATTAGCTGAACTTGGAATCACCGAGAAAAGCGTACAATGCCCCATTCAATCATCCATGGAAACAATAGAATTAGATAAGCTTCCTAATGGATTGCCTGTACTCATGGACGCCATAGCCATGCACGCGGATGGCATCATACCCATAAATAGAATTAAGCCACATACGGGATTCAGCGGAATAATTGAAAGCGGTGTAGCAAAAATGCTCAGTATCGGACTTGGCAAGCACAAAGGCGCTGCTTCTTGCCATGCGCAAGGCTATAAATATATGTGCCATAATATCGTAGAAATGGCAAAAATTAAATTGCAAAAATGCCCAATTCTCTTTGGTATTGCCACTGTGGAAAATGCCTATGATAAAATTTCTATCATTGAAGCCTTGCCTGTAGAAACTTTTATTGAAAGTGAGCAAGAATTACTTAAGATAGCAAAAAACAATATGCCCCGCATTTTATTCTCTCCCATAGACGTACTTGTGGTAGACCGTATGGGAAAAGAATTTTCAGGTACTGGTATGGACCCGAGTATCACAGGCCGCGCCAACACTCCCTATGTAAATATCTCGCAAAAGACAACATGCATGGCTGTGCTTGATTTAAGTGAAAAAAGTAAAGGTAATGCTGCAGGAGTTGGGCTAGCAGATGTGACTACACGGCGTTTATTTGAAAAAATTAATTTAGAAGCCACGTATATTAATCACCTAACTTCTACTGTGTTGTCAGGTGGTATGATTCCGCTTATTATGGATAATGATAAATTAGCCGTACAAGCTTGCTTGCACGCGTGTAATGTTTTGGAGCCCACAGCGCGACGTGTAGTACGTATTCCCAACACCTTACATGTAGGGGAAATCTATATTTCTGAAAGCTTGTTGTCTGAAGCTGAAGAACATCCACAAATAGAAATTTTGGAAAATGCCAAAGAATGGAGTTTCAATAACCAGGGGAATTTACTTTTTTAATAGATTAAACTGTAGTGGCTTAGGCTTGATCGTACAATGAGCTGTTTTCTATGCTTCCAGATCAGTTTGTTGTGTTTCAGCTGGATCCTCAGGCTGAGTAACTATCTGCTCTTCCAATGCTTTTTTATGCAAATATGCAAACTGGTTTGCTATACGTATTTCAGATGGCTTTTCCTCAGTTATCATTGATTCGGCATACTCGGCGTTTTCAAAGTCATCATTAAATATTTGTTTTAAAAGATTAAAAATATATTCTGCATCTAGCAGCGAAGTAAGGAATTTGTAATTATCAAATTCATAAGAATGTATGATTGTAGATCTCATATGAAAATGGCAAAAGTAGCCTAATAATAAAGAAATTTCACTAGGATATTTATCTAGCCTTTTTATTAATGAATCTTGAATAGTTGTATTTCCTTCTTGGTTCAGCCAATAGGAATATAAACTAGGAGAATTAAATTTCTCTGTAATATATAAACACTCTTCTTTATCTGCTTTTTTTATCTTATCGAGCAATAATGTTTCTATAGATTCAAATGTATGAGTATCCATGTCGTTTTTATATTTTTTCTTTACATGGCTTAAAACGCATAGTAAAAAATGAATATTCTCTGTAGTTTCAACAATCACATTCATAAGACTAAATTTGTCTTTAGGTGTATCAAGGCTTTCTATCAAAGCTACGACCAATTGCACAGCATTTCTATAGGGGTCATCCCAAAAAGCATGTTGTGTCTGTGGAACCAAATGTGCTTTTACACAAAAAATAATAACTAATTGCTGAACTTCTTCTGTTGAAAACCCCTCTCTATGTGCTTGTAAATAACGAATAACTTGTAAAAACCACTCGTTGCGATGGATTTCTTCCATTACCTCAGATCTTTGAATATTATTTGTGCTTCTTAGTATCTTGGAAAAATTTTCTAAAATAGAGTCAGGAATCACTCCTGCCGGAACCGTAAGTTGAAAATATTTACTAAAATATGCTTGAGAGCAAAGTCTTTTATCTCTATAATTATCGGGATTTTTTCGTCGAAAATGCGTATCAAAAAGAATAGGAAGAAGATATTTAAACAAAATACTTAATTTATCTAATGCTTGATCTTTTATATCTGAAAACAGTCCCTCTGTTAATCCTTCAAGAAATTTTATTCTCTTTTCATCAATAATTATAAAATCCATTTCATAAAAAGCATGCCAAAGAATATTATAAAGCTTATCATATATCTGCGGATAAAGAGTTCGTACCCCTTCAAGCATAATCAAATCCGCAATGGACACTTCCCCACGCAACATTGGAATAGAAAATTTTAAGCTATTTATATATCGAATAATGCTCCTATAAGTAGAAACGTCTTCCATAAAGCGTATTAAAAATTTATCATTTATATCAAATATTTCTTGATCATTAAGTTTAATATCATTAAGGTTTAATAATTCATCAATTTTTGAATTTAAAATTTGCAATTTTGTTTCTCTATCAAAAGCAGGTAGAGGCAGCGGAATTTGAATAATCTTCTCAAGAAAAATGCGCCCAGACTCTTTACTTTCACCATATTTTTCGCCTAAAGCAGAAGATACAACTTCATAATCAAAAGCAAGAACATAAGTCATATACGAAAAATCAGCAAAAAGCTTAACTATTTTAAATAAAATATGAGTCTCTGCTTTGTCTAGTCTATCAATATCATCAATAAAAATAATAATTTTCTTCTTTTTATCTTTTAATATTTTTTCAATCTCCCTTTTTTCATCGTCAAGAGATATTTTAGAAAAATTTTCAATGGCATTTTTAACCTTATTGCCATCAATACGTATATCCCCAAAAGTAGGAACTTTAAAAGTAGTAGAAAACGGTGCAAGAAGACTTGAAAATCTAGCGACATGATTTTGTATTTTAGGCATAAATTTACCGAGCTTGACATTAAGCTCGGTAAAAAAACCACGAATTAAATCTTCTTCTGAAGAAAAATACCATGGATTGAAGTTTATAACTATAGTGTCGCCATATTCCAATATTTTTTCTTGCATCATATTCAAAACAGAACTTTTACCAGAACCCCATTTCCCGTAAATTCCTATTACGAGATTTTCTGCTGATGGTCGTCTTATCAAAGTATCTGCAATACGGTGCGCAAAAAGTGCACGATTAAGTAGGTCAT
>CAYJLD010000050.1:0-17381 GCA_964371195.1 uncultured Desulfovibrionaceae bacterium
AGGCACGAAAATCAATCGCTTAACGGCGCAAGTGAATTGCGCCTACTCTTGATTTTTCGGTCGTGCTGACTTTGTCAGCACTCTGAGAACTTTTTTCAAAAAAGTTCTTTCTCCAAAAATCTTTATCTCAAAGTATTTGTTACTTACGTAAGCCTAGTTTTTCAATTAAGCTACGATAGCGTTGAACATCTGTTTCTCTAAGGTACTTAAGAAGCTTACGTCTTTGGCTAACCAATCTAAGCAAGCCGGTACGAGAGTGAAAGTCCTTCTTATGTTCTTTAAAGTGACCAGTTAAGTCTTCGATACGCGCTGTTAGAAGGGCAATTTGTACTTCGGGGGAACCGGTATCGCCTTCATGTTTAGCATGAGCATCAATAACAGCCTTTTTTTGTTCAGCATTCATAACCACAGCAATTCTCCAATGAGTTAAATAATCTTGGGCAATATTGCCTATTACCAAAGTCCCCTTAAGACTGCCCAACACCACTTACCTTGTACTTGCTTGCGCTCGGCCAAGGCTAAGGGTTTTTCGTCAACACTAAGCAAGATAGTTTTGCTTATGGCATCATTTGGAGCATTTTCTTGTTCCGCATTTGATGCTAGACGATACTCAATGGGCATACCGTTCATAATGTTTGCTTGCTCGTTAGCATTTAGTCTTAATGTAGACCAATGTGGCAAGGCAGTATGAATTGGCATAACCCAATTTTGTAGGCACTCCGGACTTGTGCAAACGTCATCTAGGTCGTGTGCTACATCAAGCCCAAAGGGGTGACTATACTCTCGCGTAAGTTCTGTGAGCACGGCTCCGCAACCAAGACGTATCCCCAAGCTGTGGGCCAGGGAGCGTATATAGGTTCCAGAACTACATTCAACGCGAAAGCTTGCGTATGGCAGGGCTATTTCTAACACTTCCACTCGCGAAATTTTTATACTTTTTACCTTTTCAGGTGTTTCTTTTCCTAATCTGGCAAGCTTATATAAGGGCTTACCTTGATGTTTAGCGGCAGAATATGGCGGAACATTTTGTTCATGTAAATCTTGCCATTCTAAAATGGCAGTGCGCACAGTATCTTCCGTTAAATGCTCAAATGAGCTCTCTTCAGTTATATTGCCCTCTACATCCCAAGTATCAGTTTGTTGCCCAAGACGCAAGCAACCTTTATAAACCTTATTTCCATCACTCATAAGGTGACCAGAAATCTTGGTGGCATGTCCAAGTAAGACCAATAAAACACCAGATGCCATAGGGTCAAGGGTGCCGGCATGCCCAATTTTTTTTTGCCCAAGTCTTTTTATGCCACTTAAGCACCTAGCTGACGTTGGGCCGCTGGGCTTATTTAAAACTAATACGCCATGGGCTTGGGCTATGGTTTTGCTGGGCTTATTTTGTAATATATCGGCTGACATAACTATTTGGCATTTGCATCAAGCCAGCTTGATATGGCTTGCAAAACCGTTTCACTACTTTTAGTAATATTTTGTTTTAATAATGCACCAGCTGCATTGCGATGTCCACCACCGCCTAAAGGTTCTAACATAGCTTGTACATTAATCTCACCGGTACTACGCAAACTAACCTTGCACTGCTTTGGATTATCTTCACGAATAATTCCCACAGTTAAAACCCCACGTAAGCGGCGCATATACTCCACAAGCCCTTCTAAATCTTCGGAATTGGCATTGTATTTGGCTAGTTGTTTTAAGTTTACGGTCAATAGAGCAATGGTATTATCACGTTTAAGACTAATGGTGCTAATTAGCGTTCCCCAAAGATGCATGCGCTCCAAAGTCCAGCTATTATCCATACGTTGGCGTACACTTGGAATACTTAGCCCTTCGCCTACCAAGTGGGCCATTAGTAAAAAAATATGCTCAGATGTGTTATCATAGCTAAAGCTACCCGTATCCGAACTTATGGAAGCATAAATAGCCTCTGCCACATGCCCTTTAAGCTCAACACCAAGCTCAGCCAAAATGGCCGCAACCATTTGGCCAGTGGCCGCCATGTTTACATCTACCCAATTATCAACACTGCCAAATTCAGGATTTTTAATATGATGGTCAATATTAATTGACGGGAAGGCTAATACATCATGTTGTAAGTCACCAATGCGCTTAGCATCACCACAGTCAAGCACCACAGCTAAGTCTGGCTTAAAGGCTATGCTGCGCAAACTTTTATGCACTCTCGTTGGTAATGGTAGCCAAGATACATAATCTGGAATGTTAGATACATTGCACAAAGCAATGCTTTTGCCCAAACTCTCAAGACCATAGGCCAAAGCTAACATAGAACCCACAGCGTCGGCATCTGGATTCATATGGCAAGTTAGCAAAATACGCTCATGCCTCATTAATTGCTTAGCAATTCGTTTGGCTGGTGCGTATATATCATGAGCAAAAACATCTATATTCATAAATAATCAGCTAGTTTGCAGCGTATATTTCAAGTTCACTATAAATCATTTCTTCAGGACAAACTGCTTCCATCATACCTAAGCACTTACCCATGCGACTTTGCAAGTGTGCCTCAGCATTGGATATGGACACCACAGCTAAGCGCAAACGCGTAAGTGAATCTGCCGTACCTGCTTCGGCAATAGCCACATTAAACTTATTGCGTACCTTTTGTTTTAGACTGTTAGCAATACGCCTTTTACCCTTAAGTGAGTCATTACCATGCAAAGCGTACTCCACAGTTAGCACAGCCATAAGCATATTCATATAAAACCTATAATGTAGCAGCCTCTTCAATCATTTCAAAGGCTTCTACAACATCACCCACTTTAATATCATTATAATTTTCAAGTCCAATACCGCATTCATAGCCTTTTAATACTTCTCTGGCATCGTCTTTGAAGCGTTTTAAGGATGAAATCTTACCTGTGTATACTACTACACCATCACGTAAGAGGCGCACACCGGCATTACGCGTAACCTTACCGTCTGCCACGTGGCAACCAGCAATAACACCAATTTTAGGTACACTAAAGGTATCACGTACATCGGCTTGACCAAGGTATTGTTCACGCTGCACAGGTGCAAGCATACCTTGCATAGCGCTGGTAATTTCATCACCAAGCTTGTAAATAATATCATAAAAACGAATATCTACATTTTCTTGTTCAGCAATTTCTTTAATCTTAGCTGTTGGGCGCACATTAAAGCCAATAATAATAGCTTGTGATGCAGAAGCTAGCAAGATATCTGATTCAGATATGGCCCCTGCTCCACCATGTACAACATTAATGCGCACTTTATCGGTGCTTTTCTTATTAAGTGCTTCGGTTATAGCTTCAAGCGACCCTTGTACGTCAGCCTTAAGTACCAAGTTAAGAGTTAAAGCTTCCTGATCAGATACATGGCGTGCCAAGAATGTTTCAAGTGTAACCTTTGATTCCTTAGCTAAATGACGTTCACGCTGCTTGATGGACCTAGCCTCAGCAATGCGGCGAGCCAATCTTTCATCGGTTGTGCAGACAAATTCTTCACCAGCTTCTGGTACACCATCAAATCCTTGCACCTCTACAGGAATTGCAGGTCCAGCTTCCTTAACTTTTTTGCCTTGGTCATTAAATAGTGCACGCACACGACCAGAGAATACACCACAAACAAAGGTATCACTTTGATGCAAAGTGCCCTCTTGAATAAGCACTGTGGCAACAGGTCCACGCCCCTTATCAAGCTTAGCTTCCACAATGCGTCCACGGGCTGGCTTGTTTGGGTTGGCCTTAAGTTCTAAAATTTCAGCCTGCAAAGCCACCAATTCAAGTAAGTCATCAAGACCAGCACGACTCTTGGCAGAAACCTTAGCTGTTACAGTGTCACCGCCCCAATCTTCAGCTTGCAAACCAAGCTCAGCAAGTTCACGCAGCACGCGATCTGGATCAGCACCCTCTTTATCCATCTTATTAACGGCAACCATAATAGGTACATGAGCCGCTTTGGAGTGGTTAATAGCCTCACGGGTTTGTTCCATAACCCCATCATCCGCTGCCACAACCAAGATAACTAAGTCCGTTACCTGAGCACCGCGCGCACGCATAGCTGTAAAAGCTTCGTGACCAGGTGTATCTAAAAATACAATTTCACCGCGTTTGGTACGCACATGATATGCACCAATATGTTGTGTAATACCACCAGCTTCACCACCTGTAACATTAGATTTACGTATAGCATCTAAAAGCGAAGTCTTACCATGGTCAACGTGACCCATAATTGTTACCACCGGTGGGCGGGGGCGTAAGTCTTCTGGTTTATCAGCCTCTGTTGGGATTAGATAATCATCCTCAGAAAAACCTACCTTTTCCACTTCATATTCAAATTCAGCCGCAACCAAGGTTGCAGTGTCAATGTCTAAGGATTGATTAATGGTAGCCATCACCCCAAGATTAAATAAAATCTTAATAATTTCATGGGATTTAAGACCCATTTGATGCGCCATGTCTGAAACGCGAATGGCTTCTGTAACACGAATTTTACGCTTGGCAGCCTTTAGGGGCTGAGTGGTACTGGTTTGAGCTTGACGTGTATCCTTGCCCTTACGACGCCCTTTACTTGAACGGCCAAGACGCAAAGCTTGTTCATCATCATTACCAAAGCGACCAAAATCACCTTGTTGAAAATCAACTGTACGACGTCCCTTCATACGCTTTTTCTTGCTTTGACCTTCACCAGCATCAGGGCTTATGAAATTAACATCCACCTTGGGAGCAGTTCCTGGGCGTGCAAAACGCCCACCAGCATTTTGTCCGGCTGGCTGGCCTGGACGTGGAGGACGAGGGCTTCTATTATCACCTGCACCACCAGCTGGTCCACGCGCAGCACCGTCACGCGTTGCATCACGACCACCACCACGATTATCACGAGCTCCATCACGTGCTCCACCGCGATTATCGCGAGCACCATCACGCCCAGTGCTTCTTGCCCCGTCGCGTCCACCATCACGACTTACACGACTAGCTTCACGCTCAGTTTCACGTTGACGCTCCAACATTTCAGGTGTTGGACGTGAAATTACTCGCACTTGCTGTACATCCTCTTGAACAGGGCGCTTCTTTGGGCCACGCTCACGTTTTTTATTTTTAGATGCAGCGTCGGTGGTTTGACTGGCAGCTTCTGTAGCAACCACGACATCTTCAGTAGTTGCAGGGCTTTCTTTAGTTAAAATTTCTTCCTTACTAGTTGCAAAAACAGGCGCAGAGGAGCCCTCAGGTTCAGCTGAAGCATCAGGTTTTGTTCCAACATTAGCATTAGGTACAGGGCTTTTTGCTGGCTCTTTTTTCTGTTCTTCTAAAATAACTGTTTGAACATCAGATTTAGCTTCTAAAACTTCTTCAACTTGACTAGGTTGACTAGGCGCAGGCTCATCCTTAGGCTTTGGCTTAGCAACAATGCGAGCTGACTTTGGAGCTGTAGTTTCTGGTTTAGGAGTAGATTTTTTAGGGCCATCCTTTTTGACAGGACTTAGCTTAGCTACAGGCTTATCTTCGCTCTTCTCAACATCCTTCTTGGCCTCAGCAACGTTTTCTTGCGCAACTTTTTTTACGTCTTCAGCCTTAGGCTTGGCCGCACGCCTACGCACAATAACATTACCTCGTCCCTGACTTTTGATGTGATTACGTACACGCTCAAGGTCATCTTCACCTATGTTGCTGCTTGCAGCTTTTGCACTAATTCCAAGCTGTTGTACGCTCTTCAAGAGCTCCTTAGAATCAACATTTAACTCTGTTGCTAAATCTTTTACAGTCATTTTGTCCTTCATTACTTTGTACCCTTATTTTGCCTAGTCTTTACGGGCTTATAGAAAACAAATTTTTCTCTACACTTAGTATGCATACACACATACCACCCCCGACCCGAAAAACTCTGCCCCATGTCAAGCGTGTCAAGGCTTCCTTGAGTGTTCATGGTATAACGTGTAAGCAAAGATTTTTCAAAGCGTTGCCTACATATAATGCACATGCGCATTGGAACATGTGTCATCTAAACTGCCCTTCTTTCACAAATTGCAAAATACATTTAATCTAATCAGCCGGACTTGCCTCTACATCATCCAATGGTGCAAGAAATTGTATGGCAGAACGTAAATCAGCAATACGTGAAGCACTTAATGCTAAATCCTGAACTAATTGCTCGTCACTTGCGTCGCGTAGTTTATCAAGCGATTGATAACCAGCAGACACTAAGACATCAATGGATACTTCTGCCACTGAAGCTAATTGCTCAAGACCACGCCCAATGGCATTGGCCTCATTGTAGCGAGTTTCAGTAAATATATCTATTTTCCAACCAAGCAACTTAGCGGCTAACTTAACATTTTGTCCTTTACGGCCAATGGCATTGGTGAGTTGATCATCTGGTACGATTACTTCTAATAAATTAGCTTCATCATCAACAATAATACGCGATGCTAAGGCTGGAGCTAAGGCGTTTCGAGCATATGTAGCAATATCTGAACTCCACACCACAATGTCAATGCGCTCGCCGCGCAACTCTTGCACAATATTTTGAATACGCGAACCACGCACCCCAACACATGCACCAACTGGATCTACATCACGCTCACGAGAAAGCACTGCAACCTTAGCCCTTGAACCAGGATCGCGCGCAACACCCATAATTTGTACAGTATTATCATCAACTTCCGGAACTTCGCGTTTAAATAGAGCCGCCATATAATCACGGTGCGCCCTTGAAATAATCACTTGCGGACCACGACCTTCACGGCGAACTTCAATTATTATAGCTTGTACTCTGTCTCCACGCTTATAATGCTCACGAGGAATTTGCTCATCCTTAGGCAATAAAGCCTCAGTGCGACCAAGGTTGATAATCCATCCCCCCTTGTCGCGGCGCTGAACTATACCAGAGACAATTTCGCTAATGCGTTCCTTATATTCTTCATAAATAATACCTTGCTCCGCATCACGCATACGTTGAATAATTACTTGCTTAGCTGATTGAGCTGCAATGCGCCCAAGGTCTTCCATTTTAATCTTAAAGCCCATTTCATCGTCAATATTAACCGATGGATCATGTGCCCTTGCTTCGGTAAGCTCTATTTGCATGTCCGGATTAGCAACGTCACCATCTTCCATAACTATCTTGAATTGATATACTTCTATATCACCAGTATCATCGTTATATGTAACTTCGATATCCATATCGTCATCAAAACGACGTAGTACCGAAGTACGTACTGCTTCTTCAAGTGTATCAATAAGCATATTTCGATCAAGACCGCGATCTTTGCTAATTTGATCTATGGCTTTTTTTAATTCAAGGTTCATGATGCCTCCGGATTACCCTCTAATTTATCAACTGATTTATTCAGGAAATTATATCCCATTATTAAGCATTCTTACGTTTCTTACCTGGCTTTTCTGGGACAATAAAAATATGCATACGTGTAGCTTTTCTAATATTATCCCACACAAAGTCTAGGGTATAAAACTGCCCATTATGTTCTATCTTTAATTGAAGCTTACCGTCATTAACGCTTAAAAGTTCACCACAAAACTTCTTACGCTTCATGGCAAAGGGTGGTAGTTGATCACTTTCAGACAAAAACTCTGCCAAAACAATTTCTACCATATCACCAACATAGGGCGACATCTGCTCAAGCGTAAAAAATGGACGCGACAAGCCAGGGCTTGAAACTTCAAGCACATAGGCAGACGAAAAAACGTCTTCCACCTCCAAAGCCAAACCAACAAGTCGCGAAATACGCGCACATTGCTCAACGGTTGCTGAATGTGCTGCCATATTATCTGCATCAAAATCTAGTGTATCATCTTGATCTTGCTTAGTTTGGGCTGGAACATCAACAAAAATGCGCACCATAGGCTTGCCAGCTTGAATTATATCAATACCCCAAAGCACAAGCCCAAAGGATTGCACAACTGGCTCTGTAATGCCTTGTAATACTTCAAAAATATCTTTTCTTGCCATAATATTAATACAAAAAAAAGGGGGCCTTATGCAAGGCCACCCCGTTATGATCATTTGTCAAATACAGGATGAACGAAAGCGTAAAAAACACAATAAATCAGCACCAAACAACGCTTTCGCCCTAAAGCAGTGGAACAATATATATGAACAATTGCTGTGTCAAGCTTTTTATGCAATACTTTTTGTGGATTAAATAATTTGCTCGGCAATAAAATAGCTATGTAGATTTTTCCTTACAAGTTTTTATCCAAAGGGCACTAGACAATTTTTTATTCCACATATAAAAGAAGCTCATAGCACAGTTATTTGAATTCTAACTTATGCTTTTGCAGTAAATTTGACGTATAAAAGCAAATATAGTTGTGCAGGAGTTTTATAGTAAGAATAAAGCTAAGCTTTTCATTATTACAATGAAAAACAAGAACTTATGCGTAAGGGATACTAAGAGCGTTTAGCTTAACTATTAAAGGGTAAGTGTATGATTAATTATGAAGCTATTGCTAGCCGCAAGGCCAAAGTTGCCATTGTGGGCCTTGGGTATGTTGGTTTACCCCTAGCCATTGCCCTTGCAAGAAAATTTGACGTGATTGGCTTTGATATTAGTGAACAACGCGTAAATATGCTACAAAATGGCAAGGATAATACGCTTGAAGTTGAAGAAGATGAACTCAAATCTACCACAGCCATTTTTACATCTAACGTCACAGCATTGCAGGATGCACAGATTATTATTGTAGCAGTACCCACTCCGGTAGATGATCATCTAACCCCAGACCTAAAACCAGTTAAAAACGCTAGTCGTAGTGTTGGCAAGCATATGCCAAAGGGCTGCATAGTATGTTATGAGTCTACTGTATACCCTGGGGTAACAGAAGATGAATGTGTACCAATATTGGAGCAAGAATCTGGATTTACCTTGGGACAAGACTTTAGTGTAGGCTATTCACCTGAACGCATAAATCCAGGAGACAAAGTAAATCGCTTAGAGAATATCTGCAAGGTAGTAGCAGGATCTGATGAACATGCTTGCGATACACTTGCTAAGCTCTATGGCACTGTAATTACAGCCGGTATACATAAAGCACCAACTATTAAAGTTGCCGAAGCTTGTAAAGTTATTGAAAATACTCAGCGCGACATTAACATTGCGCTCATGAATGAGCTGGCTTTAATATTTAATAAAATGAATATTGACACCCTAGATGTTTTAGAAGCCTCTGGCACAAAGTGGAACTTCTTGCCCTTTAGGCCAGGGCTTGTGGGTGGGCATTGCATTGGCGTTGACCCATACTACCTCACGTACAAAGCTCAAGAGCTAGGCTATCACCCTGAAATTATTCTAGCAGGGCGTCGCATTAATAGTAATATGGGAAAATATATTGCCAGTACTTGTGTAAAAAAACTTATTGAAACTGATTGTAATGTCAAAAAAGCTCGCGTTGGTATTCTTGGTTTTACATTTAAAGAAGATGTGCCCGATATTCGCAATACACGTATTATTGATATTATTGTTGAATTACAAGAGTTTGGCATAAAAACATTTGTGCATGATCCAGTAGCTAATGCCAATGAAGCCATACAAGAATACAATATTGAACTATTCCCTTTAGATCAATTAAACAACCTTGATGCCCTTATTCTTGCTGTTCCACATAAGGAATTCACCAAATTAGGCATTGAAGAAATAAAAAAACTCTTTGGTAATAATCCTGTAAATCTCATTGATATTAAAAGCTTTTGGGATAAAAAACTCATGCAAGCTGCTAACTTTAATCTCTGGCGACTATAAGTTTAAATAAAGGTAATTATGATAAATACTAACAAACAAAATACTTCCATATGGACATATGCTCACCCCATTATTGTTGAAAAGTGTCAATCCATTTTTGAAGCTGAAAAATATGCACTTGCTGTTACAACTGGTATTGAAGAGATAATTGTTAGAATTCGTAAATTTAGGGATGCTAATGGCTTAGAAGAAATTAATGATGATACACAAATGCTACAAATAACCTTTGATAAAGAAGGTAATAATTTAAAATTTAATGCCTTATGCACAGACGATGAAAAAAATATCCAAGAAGGTTATACCAAAATTTTTGATGGAGTTATGCAAGCTATGCGTCTTAACACTGAAGATGCTTCTATGTCTGCCGCAGAAGCGGCACGCAAACTCTTGCTCGTTAGTGACTTAATGTATAAGATTGATGATGCCTTAGCCCTGCTTTGGAAAGACTCAAGCCTTGCTAGTTGAAGTATAAAAAGTAAATTTTATCCCAAGTAAAAATAGTTAAAATTGAATAATTTTGTTGTAACAAAAATTGTAAAAATCCCACTCCACTCCAACCATTAAAATTTTACTAAAAATCTGGTGAGGGAAATGTTTCAAACAATTTCTCTCACCAGATGAACTTGTAAGCAAGTATACAGATTTTATATATAATCAGGCTTAGCGTCCAGCATGGCTATAACTAAGCTTACTTTGCTGCATGGCCTCTTGTGCAGGTTGTTCACGTAAATGTGTAATGGTCATACGCATATCTCGTAAAAGTAGGTCTGCAAAGTCCTTACTAAAACCATGTCGAACTAAGATGCGCATCACTACCAAATCTTCTCTATGCGCTGGCATAGAGTAAGCAGGAACCTGCCAACCCCGTACTCGCAATTTTTCTGATAAATCATAGAGATTAAAATTGACCTTAGCATCATCCTTAAGTGTAAAAGCTAAGGCTGGTATACCATTCTTACCAGCATGAATAAAATCAAATAAACCAAGTTTTTCCAAGTGCTCAACTAGATAATCTACAGTGTCATAGCATGCCTTATGCACCTTATAGTAACCTTCACGCCCAAGACGTACCATGTTGTAATATTGAGCAATAATTTGCCCACCTGGTCGAGAGAAGTTAATGGCAAATGTTGGAATATTACTGCCCAAATAATTAACCCAAAAAATCAAGTCCTCTGGTAAATCATCTTTTTCACGCCACACTACCCAACCTACGCCAAGAGGTGATAAGCCAAACTTATGCCCAGAACTATTAATGGATTTAACCCTTGGTAAACGAAAATCCCATAACAAGTCTGGCTCCATAAAGGGTGCTAAAAATCCACCGCTGGCTGCATCCACATGTATTGGAATATCAAGGCCTCGCTCAGACTCAAGTCTATCAAGGGCAAGGCTTAGCTCGCGTATGGGCTCATAGGCACCGGTAAAAGTTAGGCCTAAGGTTGCAACAACTCCAATGGTATTTTCATCACAATAGCTAAGTGCTCGCTCTGGTGTTAATTGTAAAGAATCTTTTTCCATTGGTATTTCGCGAAGCTCCACATCCCAATAGCGTGCAAACTTATGCCAACAAACTTGTACCGGACCTGTTACAAGGTTTGGCTTATCATATGGCTTGTTTTGCGCTTTACGTTTTTCTCGCCAACGCCATTTCATTGCCATACCGCCAAGCATGGCTGCCTCACTTGAACCAATGGTAGAACAACCTAATGTAGTTGTGGCAGAAGGGGCATTCCAAAGGTCTGCCAAAAGCCTAACGCAACGCATTTCTATGGAAGCAGTTTGTGGATATTCATCCTTATCAATCATATTCTTATCCACACACTCATCCATAAGTTTATGCACTTCTGGCTCTACCCAAGTTTGACAAAAGGTAGCCAAGTTTTGACGTGAATTTCCGTCAAGCATAAGCTCATCATGCAAGGCTTGATATACAGCTCTTGGACTCATCTCATGGGCAGGAAAAATCCCTTGCGGCAAAACATGCCCAAGATTGGTATCGCTAAAAACATCATCCATATTCTGAAAAGATGTTGAAATATTTAACATAATAACTCCTATATAGTAACAATTACTTTTTATTAATCCTGTATGTAAAATTTATCTAAACACCAGCCATTGAAAGGGATTTGTCATCTGTGGTTTTTTGCGTAGCCTTGGTAGTTTGTAGCTCAGCCTTTTTCCAAGAAGGTTTTTTCATTGATTGTATAATTAAAGGCATACCAATGAAAATAATCAATCCCGAAGCCACCAAACTTACATAAAATACTGGATCTCCAATAGCTAATGATGTTGGAGGAAAAAATCCGGCAACAAATGCAAAAGTCACACCTAAAAAACCCACACCAGCTATAAGCCACATGACAAATAAACCACCAGGAACTTTGTAAGGACGTGGTAAATCAGGCATTGTATAGCGTAAACGCAAGGCTGCTGCAAACATGAACATATACATTACTAAGTAAAGTGTTGCTGTCATGGCTGAGAGCACAAAGAACGCAACCGATACATTTTCCATTATAAAATATAATGATGCCAAGACTGTTACCACACAAAGCTGGATAATAAGCAATGTAACTGGGGCACCCTTACTATTAGTCTTGGCCATAAACAATGGCATTTCACCTTCCCTAGCTGTTTGTAAAAGACCACGGCTTGGGCCTGTAACCCATGACATAACCCCTCCTATGGCCCCAAAAGCTATAAAGAAACCCATAATAGGTAATAAAAAGCTAATATTATATTTAGCAAAAAGCAGTTTAAAGGTTTGCATAACACCAGCTGTAAGGTTAATTTCTGAAGCAGGCATCACCGCAGCAATAGCAAATGATCCTAATAAAAATAATAATACAATGATTAATGAAGCCATAAGCATAGCTAATGGAAAATCCCTGGCAGGATTTTTCATGTCAGCTGCTTGAACAGCCTGCACCTCCACACCAGCAAATAGTAATACAATACCAGCCAAAAATGCTATATTACCTAAATTATTCAAATGTGGAAAAAATCTAGCATGCACTTTCTCTGTAGTTGCAACACCATCAACCACGGTTTTTTGCACTTCTATTGCGATGGGATTTCCTTGATCTATCCAAAGTAAACCTAAGATAATAATAAATAATCCTGGTAGCAATGTACCAAAAATCACACCATAGCGTGTGATGGAGTTTACTGCTGTACTTCCGGCTAGGGCTATAGCTGTGGCTAACCAATATACAATCATTATTACTCCACCCACATAGTAGCCATTGGAGGCCAAGGCATCATCCATGAAAAGATAAGCCAAGGATGAAGCCGCAAAAGCTAATATAGTTGGGTACCAAACCACATTTTGTATCCACTGTAACCAAATAGCTGTAAAACCATAACGCGCCCCAAAAGCCGCCTTTACCCATGAATATACACCACCATTGTCTTTTGAAAAAGCTGAACCAAGCTCAGCAGAAACCATAGCCGCGGGTAATAAAAATATAAATGTAGCAAATAAAATATAAAACACCATATTATATCCTTCTGCCGCCATCATAGGCAAACCTCTCAAGCTCACAACCGATGCTACTGTCATCAAAGCTAATGTTGTGGCTGATACCTTCTTTACTATACTCTTAACCATAACAACCTCTTATTTAATAAGTTTTAAAATATATAATTAATGCTTTGTAAAAATAAATTTCCTAACACCATATTCATAGTGCAAAGAAGCATAATATTAACCCATATAAAAAATATAAGTCAAATAAATTTTATATTTTAATAGATTACATGAAAAAAGAGACATTTTATGCTTTAAAAAGTACACAAAAATACTTATGCATAACAAAGACCTCCACATTAAAATTATATGGAGGTCTAAGATGTGAGCTTGCTAAATAGCCGACACTGAAATTATCAGCTAGTATAATTAAATTTTTTTGCTTGAAAGCTATGCGCAAAATTGCCATAAAGTTTGCACAAAATGCCAGCTATGACAATTTAAAGATTATAAGGTGATATTGTTACGACTAATATTTAATTAAATAAACTTTTAAAAATACTTATTCCTTATCTAAGCTTAATTTGGCACTGAGAACACGTACGCGCATATCATCCTTTGTATTTAATTCACTTGGCCCATCTACGTGATATTTGGCAACTAAATGCATAAGATGTAAAGCATCTTCAATATTGTCAACCCATATATCTGTTGCACCATGTAGCATTAAGCCAGGGGCTTCCAAGGGCCCTCGAATACCTAAAATAGGTACGCGTGCACCACAAGCTATACCAACTTCAACGCCAGCATCTTGCCCAGATTCACCAAAATAAATTAAAATATGGGCAGTCTTACATGCATCATGGCAAAAGGAAAACACCTGCCCACCTTCTATATCTGTATCCATCCATTGACGGCGCTCTGAAGGATTTAGACCTGGAGGTGGGGTGGCCTTTTCTGTCCAGTCTAAGATATTAAATCCAAGTTTATTAAGCTCTCGCCCAAGAAGTCGTACAGCATGCTTATGCCTAAATGATGCGGCAATATATATATTTGGTTTTTTCATTAATATTCTATCCCCTTACTTGCTTTAATCCCCTGTTGCCAAGGATGTTTAATTTCTTGCATTTCGGTAACTAAATGGGCTTTGTCTATAAGCCATTGTGGTGCATTACGCCCTGATAGTACAAGATGAGTGTTGCATTCACATGCTTTTATTATGATATGCTCAACTTCATGTTGCTCAATTAAACCAGCATCTAGTGCATACAAACTTTCATCAAGAATAAGCATGTCCATTTTATCAATACGCTCATAAGCCCACTTAAGACCATTTAAGGCTGCTTGACGATGCTCTTTGCGCTCCTCTTCCTTTCTAAAAAAACCAAGCCCGGCAGCATAAAAATTTTCTTCAAGCAACTTTTGTAACATCACTTGTTCGCCAGCCTCTTGATTGCGTTTCATGAACTGCAAAAAAGACACTTGCATTCCTTGGCCTATGGCGCGAATGCTTTGCCCAACACAAGCTGATGTTTTACCCTTACCATTGCCAGTATAAACAAGAACTAAGCTTTTTTCCATACACCTTCAATATTCCTACCACATTTAGGGCAAGCTCCGTCTCTTAAATTATTAGAGCTAAAAAATCCCTCACGCACAATGCATGTGTTTTTACAGTCAGGGCACAGGGTTGACGCACATTCAATACCACCAGTGTTTCCTATATAAACATAGTACAAACCTTCATCAAAACCAATATTACGTGCTAATTCAAGACGTTCTATAGGCGTTGTTGGTTTATCAATCATGCGATACGCCCCATGAAAACGACTAATATGCCACGGTACATGTGCCCCCAGTTCTTTACGAATAAAGCGCGCTAAGTCACGTAGCTCAGCCTCACTATCATTAAGCCCTGGAATCAGTAAGGTTGTAACCTCAACCCACCAACCCATTTTAACCATTACCTTTAAGTTTTCAAGCACAGGTGCAAGACTAGCAAAACAGTACTCGCGATAAAACTTATCACTCATGGATTTTAAATCAATATTAGCGGCCTTAATACGACTATATAAAACCGATAGACATTCTAAAGTTTGATAACCATTAGAAACAATTACACAGTCTAAGCCATTCATCGAAGCTCTTGCACTTACATCAAGCATAAATTCATAAAATACAGTAGGTTCATTATAGGTAAAGGCTATGCTTTGAGCCTTGTGGCGTAAGGCTTCTTGTACCAAGAAGTCGGCTGTAGCTTTTTTTCCCTCAATAACACCACGATCTACAGGTGAACGTGAGATATTATAATTTTGGCAAAATTGACATGCAAAATTACAACCAGGTGTTCCAATAGAAAATATTTTTGTACTGGGTAAAAAATGATACAAAGGTTTTTTTTCCATAGGGTCAAGCCCCACAGAGGCCACAGTATTAGACACAAGTGAGTGAATTTTACCACCCTTGGCTACACGCACCCCACAACGCCCTCTCTTACCATCACTCATAATACAGTGATGACGACACAATATGCATTCAAGCTTGCCACTTGCAAGCTTACGATACATTTCTGCTGCCACAATCAAACCTCATTTTTGCTAAAAGTACAAAGTGCTTCATTATCACTAAAATAAAACTTTAACTTCTATTACTGCCTAGGTCTAGGTTTTTGATGCCTTGGGTCATATGGATTTGGCTGATAAGGTTCTGATGTATTCACCTCTGGATAAACATAAATAGGAAAGTTTTGTATATTGTTTTGGTTAGCATATGGATCATTGTTTTTTGGTGGAATCACCGAAGTGACAATATCTCCAGTTTGAGGGTCAGTATAAGTAGTAACACTTCCACCAGTATTATAATTACCCGTGCCGTACACGCGAGTTTGCCTGTTTTCGTCTCTATTTTCAGCTAAAGCTTGCGCCGGTAGCGTCAATATAATCAATAAAAAAAATACTATTCGCACAAAAAACTCCTTGTGTGAAAAATATATTTACTATATATCACAACATATTGCAATAACAATCATAACAGAATTCCAAAAAATACCCCAGCAATTTGCTTGGAACTTTGTAAATAAAATGCTATATAACCCCAATTGCACATTTGCACAAGGAGCTATGACATGTCATCAGGGAGAGCTAAAGCTTATACCGATGCTGGGGTTAACATTGAAGCAGGAAATGAACTAATTTCACGCATCAAAGGGGCCGTTGCCAAAACACAAACTTTAGGAGTTATCTCTGATATTGGAGGCTTTGGGGGTCTTTTTAGGCCAGACCTTGCAGGCCTTGAAGATCCAGTATTAGTATCCTCGACAGATGGTGTCGGCACCAAGTTAAAATTAGCTTTTACCTTTGATAAACATGACACCGTGGGCATAGATTTAGTTGCCATGAGTGTTAATGACATCTTAGTTCAAGGTGCAAAGCCTTTATTCTTTCTTGATTATTTTGCAACAGGCCGCCTTGATATTGAAAAAGCTCAAGCCGTCATTGAAGGTGTTGCCGAAGGTTGCGCTCAGGCAAAATGTGCCCTGCTTGGTGGAGAAACGGCTGAAATGCCTTCCATGTATGCCGATGGTGAATATGATTTAGCAGGATTTTGTGTGGGTATTGTTGACAATACTAAACTTGTGGATGGTTCATCCATCCGCATTGGTCATAAAATTATTGGCATTGCCTCATCTGGTATCCACTCAAATGGTTACTCCTTAGTACGCAAAATTTTTGAACAAAGCGGGCTTAAAGCAAATGACACATTCCCAGGGACTGAACAAAGCGTTGCTGATGTTTTGCTAGCACCTACTAAGATATATGTGGACTTGGTACGTAATACTTTGCGCGAAGCACAAGTTAGTGGTATGGTTCACATAACTGGTGGCGGATTTTATGATAATATTTCCCGTATCCTACCTGCCCAAATTGAAGCTTGCATTGATTTTGGTTCATGGGATGTTCCACCAGTTTTTCAATGGCTAAAAGAAGTTGGTAAGCTATCTTGGCCTGAAATGCTACAAATATTTAACTGTGGTATAGGTTACATTTTTGTAGTAAGTGCTGAAGATGCAGATGAAGTCTTGGACCGTATCAAAGCTATGCGTTATGATGCGTGGATTATAGGCAGCATGGAGCGACGCAAAAATCAAGATGCAGAACAAGTAAG
>CAYJLD010000051.1:0-17282 GCA_964371195.1 uncultured Desulfovibrionaceae bacterium
CCGATGCCCTAAAAGCCCAAGATGCTGGAGATTTATTCTTCACCCATGATGGTGTGAGCATAGTCTTTAAGCAAGACCCTTTGACTATTACTAAGACCATAACTACCACTGTGGATCGTGAAAATAATGACAGTTCAAGAGCACCTCTAACCCTGCTTGGCGGCATTGCCGAAAATGGAGAGCTTAACCTTACAGGTACTGGTGGATTTAGTGTGTATGGTGCAAATGCGCCTTTCACTATGAGCGGTGGCACCATAAATGGTAGCGAAGCAGCGGACCACTTCTATGTTTCCATAACCGGTGGTATCATCGATGGTGGTGCTGGTAGTGACACTTTTAAAGCTAGCATGAATGGTGGCACATTAAATGGTGGTATCAACGGTGCTGATCAATTTGATTTATCCAATATAATATCTGGCACCATTAATACTGGTATCGCTTCGGACAACGTTTATATTCGGGATGCCTTTAGCGGCAGCCTAAATGTTTACAATGAATCATTCAGTGATACTATATATATTGAAGAAAGCATGGAACAAGGTGCACAGTTAAACCTTAGCGGAGCTGGTGGATTTGCTCTACAAGGTGAAGGTGGTGGCTTTACCATGAATGGTGGTACCATCAATGGCAGTGAGGGGCATGAAGATTTCAATGTGGTCATGAATGGCGGCACCATCAATGCAGGAGCTGGTAGAGATACATTTTCCACCACCATTGCTGGCGAGAACAGTGGTATATTAATAGGTGGTGCAGGTGCTGATAGGTATTCAATAAGTAGCACTGAAACCAGCTCCATTAATATCTTAGACTTTGACTATACTAATGAGTCAGATACATTATTTATTAATGAGGATGATGTAACAGCCGATGTCCAAGCGGCCCTACATAATGGTGAAACATCCTTCACTCATAAAGATGTAACCATAAACTTTGGAAACGTGATTACTGACACTATAACCACCACTGTGGACCTAGAAAATAATAACAGCTCAAGAGCACCTCTTACCTTGCTTGGCGGCATTGCCGAAAATGGAGAGCTTAACCTTACAGGCACTGGTGGCTTTAGTGTGCATGGTGCAAATGTGCCTTTCACCATGAGCGGTGGTACCATTAATGCCAGTGAAGCAGCGGACCACTTCTATGTTTCCATGACTGGTGGTATCATCAATGGTGGTGCTGGTGCTAACACTTTTAATGCTAGAATGCATGGCGGCACATTAAATGGTGGAGATAATTATGATTTTTTTTATTTATCCGATATAGTATCTGGCACCATTAATACTGGTTCCGCTTCGGACAGAGTTATTATTACTGATGCCTTTAGCGGTAGCCTAAATGTTTACAATGAATCATTCAGTGATACTGTAGTGATTACTGAAAGCATGGAACAAGGTGCACAATTAAACCTTAGCGGAGATGGTGGATTTGATCTACAAGGTGAAGGTGGTGGCTTTACCATGAATGGTGGTATCATCAATGGCAGTGAAGGGGATGACCAATTCAATGTGGCCATGAATGGCGGTATAATCAATGCTGGCGCTGGTAATGATGAACTCATCACCTTCATTACTGGCGAGAACAGTGGCGCATTAATTGGTGGAGCAGGTGCTGATGACTATTGGATACGCGGAGAAGCAAACAGCTCTATTAATATCTTAGGCTTTGACTCTATTAATGAGCGAGATATCTTAAGTATTAATAGCACTGACGTAAGCGCCGATGCCCAAGCAGCTCTGGATAATGGAGATGAGTTCTTCATCCATGATGGTGTAACCGTGTACTTTGCTCAAGCAACAACCTATGCTGATCCCATAACTACAGGAAACTTTACTAACCATAACGCAGCTTATACCCAATTCATGTTTATAGATGCTGGCATAGATGGCGGTGGATTTATCAATGCATTTGGTACAGGAAACTATGTTTTCACTAATAGTGCCGGAACTGGTTTTGACATGACTGAGGGAGCTGTGAATACTGTTGAAGAAGGTAACAATACTTTTATTGTTAATAGCATGACTAGCAATACATCTTTAAACTCTGGTGATGGCAATGATGTTTTCCGAGTAAATGATATGCAAGGTGGATTAATAAGTGCAGGTGCAGGTAATGATACTATTATTACCAATATTGATGCTACAACCACTAATGCTAAAATTGAACTTGCATATGAGACAGGAGCTGACCGCATTGAAGTTAATAGCAATGAAGCAAGTGAAATTAAAATCACCAACTTTGATGATACAAGTGGTGATAAATTATTCCTAAATGGTGAAGATGTAACCGCCGCTGCAAGCACTTATCAAGCTGGCGGAACATTTACGCATAATGACTTTACCATTTACTTTGATGTCTTTAATTCTGGTGAAATTGAGTAATAAATTAATATATCAATATTTTAACTAACAGCAAAAGCCCCGTTGATACTCTCAACGGGGCTTTTACTTTTTGTAGTAAGTATTTTTGTTCACAAAAATGATTTTTAAAAACATTTTATTCTCTTGACTTAACAATAACCAGTACTATTTATAAATTATAACTCACACCAAAGGAGAATTATGAAAAGATTTCTTACACTATTTGCTTTTGTTCTATGTTTAGGGACTGTTAGTCTAGCATTTTCTGCATTTGCAAAGGAGGAACCACGTAAGATGCAATTAAATACTTTAACTCCTGAGGAAGAGAGGGTGATTATTCACAAAGGAACCGAGGCACCTTTTAGTGGTGAATATAATGATAACAAGTCCAAAGGACTTTATATTTGCCGCCAATGCAATGCTCCTTTGTATCAATCTGAGGATAAGTTCAATTCCAATTGTGGCTGGCCAAGTTTTGACGATGCCGTTGCAGGTGCAGTATTGCGCCTACCGGATGCTGACGGCAGACGAGTTGAAATTGTTTGTGCCAATTGTGGCGGTCATTTAGGCCATGTTTTTGAAGGTGAGGGCTTCACCGATAAAAACGTACGCCATTGTGTAAATTCTATTTCCATGAGTTTTATAGCAGACGCTAAAGCCCCAGCAGCAGCCTACTTTGGGGGTGGTTGTTTTTGGGGTGTGGAAGATGGATTTTCTAAATTGCCTGGTGTAATAAATGTGGTATCTGGGTATATGGGTGGTAAAAATCCATTCCCTACCTATGAAGAAGTTTGCACCGGTACTACTGGTCATGCTGAGGTTGTAAAGGTAGAATACGACCCAAGTAAGATAGATTTTGAAACATTAGCAAAGTTTTTCTTTGAAATACATGACCCAACCCAGCTTAATCGGCAAGGGCCAGATGTTGGTACACAATACAGAAGTGTGATTTTTTATACAGATGATGAACAACATAAAATTGCAAACAAACTAGTGGGTATTCTAAAAGATAAAGGATTAAAAGTGGCCACGGAAATTTCTAAAGCTGTGCCATTTTTTGCAGCTGAAGATTACCATCAAGACTTTACTGAGCGCACAGGACGAGGCGGTTGCCATTTAAGAGTAAAGCGCTTTGATGACACTGTTTAAACAAAAAACTAATAATTTGAATAAATAAGTTAAATTTTATACTTGGAACTATGAGTTTTGAAGGCAACCCACACAACAGCAAGACTCTTGCACCAGCATTAGAACAAGTTTTAAGTTTTGGGCGATGCTATGAACCTTTTGCTAAGCTGTGTAGCGTTTAACCTAAGGAAAGTCCTAAACAGGCTAAAAGGCCAAGTATTAAGTATTAAGCTTTTTTATGTTTATCTTTTTTATACTGCCGCAAGAAAAATTTCATGATGCGGCAGTATAAAAAAGGATTTTTTCAACCCCGACTACTTCAACTAATTTAACATACCATTAGTTCTAAGATGTCTTTCAACTACTTGATACACTATAGCATCTGGCTTTAGTTCAATTATTAAATCTTTATATTGCTTGGTATTAACCTTATCCCAATCAAGACGTGTTACTTTTTCAAAAAATAGTTCATATAAGGGCATTAAGGCATGAGTAAATGAGTCACCTAAAACAAGTAAATGTCCATTTTTTACTGTCTTTTTATTAGGCAATACATCTAACTCATACTTATAATCCACCCTATCCTTGTATTTATCTGAATACTTACCAATTGCGATTAAATCTCCATTATGTTTTTTTTCAATTTTTTTCTGGGTAAGCGCTTCAGTGAAGTCTATAAAATTTCCTTGAGTTTGCAATGTTTTCCATATTTGCTTAAATGCAATCATTGCTCCATAGCCATTCCAATGAGTATCATCTTTTAAATATAATCGCTTATCTTGTTTATCAGCAATATTTTTTTCTGTTAAAATTTCACTTTTAGGAAAAACAAAGAATAACCCGGATTGTTTTGACTGATCATTTATTATATCTGCAAGCCTTTGGTCTGTTTTAGGTGTGAGCCAACGCGGTAAAAACTCACCATAGATTGTATGCTTGTTGGGGGCAACTATCATAACATAGGGAATATGCTGAGATGTGGCAATATCTTGGATTTCTTTTAATCTTGCAATTTTATCATTTATTTCTGCGTTGGAGTAATTAGTACGATTCTTGGTATAATCTAGCACATTGTTATAAAAATTTCCCAAAAATAGCCATCCATCTTTACCCACCAAGGATGAACTATTGTTACTATATCTAGAAGTAAAAGACTCTATGCCTATGCCTTGGTATAAAGCAATATATTTACTCCTACTAGCAACACGATCTGTAATAAATTTTTCTAATGCATCAAAAAATATATGTGCATGCCTATAAGAGGATATATCATTAAGCTCAGCTGGTGCACGCATTTCCTGAGCAGAAAATTGTTTTTTATCTATGCCAATAACTAATCCTGCAAAACCAGAAAGTAACCAAAGCATAAATATTGTTATTGCTGTTTTTTGTATTATATCCATACTAGAACCTAAAATAAATAAATGGGTTATAACTTCCACTTAAAATAAACATACCGCATAAAAAACAAAGTAAGCAACCATATAAAATTATATTAATTTCTAAGATATTTTTTTGTAAAATAGACTTTGTTTGCATGGACTGATAAAAAGCCTTAAAGTAGTCAGTTATTTTTCCAAAGCTTAATATAGTAGCTATTAATAATAAGACCGCCGAACTTGTATCTTCTAAAATGAATACAGTTAATGAGCCAAGGCCAGCAGGTGTTATACCACCTAAAGCTTGTAAATATATCCATGATTGGAAAATATCTTCGGTGCGGAAAAACACCCAGCCCACAAGAAAAACTATCCACACATATAAATGTTGTAAAATTGTGGGCATTTTGGGTATAAATTGCCCAATGGCACTTCTTTCAAAGACTAAAAATAGTCCGTGCCACAAGCCCCAAATAATAAAAGTTAAAGCTGCACCATGCCATAAACCACAAATAAAGAATATAATAAATAAGTTGCAATAGGTTTGTAAGTTACTGCCACGACTACCACCAAGTGGTATATATAAATAATCTCTTAACCAAGATGAAAGCGAAATATGCCAACGCCGCCAAAAATCTTGCATAGAGCGTGCGGCATATGGATGTTTAAAGTTTTCAAGATAATTAAAACCAAACATTAAACCTATACCTATGGCCATGTCAGAATACGCCGAAAAATCAAAATATATTTGCATGGCATAGGCTAAAATGCCAACCCATGCATATTCAGTTGTAAGTTCGTCATGAGGTAGAGCAAAAACCCAATCAGCTATTAAAGCCACCTGATTTGCAATAAGGATTTTTTTAGCAAGACCAATAACAAAGCGTTTTATACCTCTATAAAACATGCTTATGTTATCTTTGCGTGATGTTATTTCGTCTGCAATGTCTGCATAGCGTACAATGGGTCCGGCAACTAATTGAGAAAACATGCTTAAATAACATGAGAAATCAATATAACGCCTTGCTGCTGCAATATCACCCCTGTAAACATCAATTAGATAGCTGGTAGCTTGGAAGGTAAAAAAGCTTATGCCAAGTGGGAGGGCAATGATATCAAGTTCTATGGGGTTTGGAGTTAAACCTATGGTAGGATAAAAAGAAATTTTAAATATGTTATTAAGTATCCAAACGCCATATTTTACTACAAAAAGTAATCCTATATTACATATAATACCAAATATGAGAATTTTTTTAGCATTCCAATAATTTTTTGCAAATACATTCCACTTTACTTGGTACACGCTAGGCTTTGCTTTAGCCGCTTCAATCCATTTGCCTAGCTCATAATTAATCCAAGCCAAGATAAATAAAGGTATGACCCATAGCGGCTCACCCCAAGCATAAAAAATAAAACTTCCAATGCATAGGGCAGAATTGCGCCACAAAACGCCCTGCTCACCTTGACGCGGCCCCAAAAACACTAGGAGTAAAATTAGTGGTAAAAAAGCAAAAATAAAAATTGTAGAACTAAATACCATTATTTACCCACGGATAGACAAAAGAAATAAATTTAACAAAATAAATAATCATAATTTTAGCAGAACATAAAAAATACTAAGGGATAAACTAAATACATAAATTTATCTTAATCCTAACAATTGCCGCGTACTTCTAAATAAAATTTATTGTTTTGTCAACCCACTTCATTACACATTTTATATTAACTAGTTAGAAACATTGACATCAATAAGCCTAGCTAAATATATCTTCGTATGGATACTGAATTTATTAAAGAGGTTTTTAGCCTTGCGTTTAGAAGCTTAACTCCTTAACGTGTTATGGTGTCGACATTGCCAGATTACTTCTGTGGCGTATGGTATGCTCCAAATAATGGTGAAGCTGTTTGCATTATACATTATTAAGTGTTGTGGTTATTTATACTTTATTGTATGATTATGTTTCTTTATATGACTGCTAAACTTGTTATTAAAAAAAATCATAATTCACCATATATACTTATGTGAAGGTGCGCATATGTCATCAAACAAACTAACTATTATTTATACATTTACTCTCATAGAAGAAAAAAGAGAAATTTTTTTTGACGTAGTACTCAAAGGTATAAAAGAAATACGAGCCCATGAAGGCTGCGTGCATGCTTTTTTATCTCATGATCCCAAGCATAATAATCAATTTACTATGGTTGAAGTGTGGGAAAATGAAGCATTATGGAAAAAGTTTTTACAATCTAATACAGTTGCAATGTTATCTGAAGTTTCAGGATTGACTACAAGCAATTGGGAGATGAAAAAACTATACACCTTCGATATATAATTCATGAATGTTTTAAAAAAATTTATTGGTCATAAAAAACCCCCTACACACAAGATGTAAGGGGGTTTTATTTGTTTTATTCTATGACTTACTATAGCCAATCAAACCAGTCTTTCCAAGTGCCCTCACGTTTTTGACGTTTTTCTTCACTTTGTTGCTCAGTGTATTGCATATAGGCACTAAGGCTTTTTTGCTTAGCATGTTCAGCTGCCTTTTCTACATCACTAAAGTTTTCAATGATATAATTATAGCGTTGCCATGCTGGGCCATACTTACCCATATTATAGAAAACGTCGGCAATATATAGCTCATGCTCAGCCATAAGACCGCGTATCTCTACCTTATGTTCTGTGGCCTTAGTGGCATATTCAGTACCAGGGTAGCCTTGCTCTAAGCGGCTAAGATATTCAAAGCCTTCCTGTAATTCATTAGTAGGTCTATCAATGGAAATAAATCCTTTTATGCGTGCTACACCAATTTGATAAAGCACATATGGTACAGCTTCATGGCGTGGGTGTAATGCTTCAAAGTCTTTATATGCTTCAACAGCTTCTGAATATTCCCCATCAAGGAAGTAAGCATCTGCTAGTGAAAGCTCTGCGTCAGTAGTATAAGGACTAAAGGGATAGGTATCACGCAATTTATTATAACGTTCAATTGCTGCCACATAGTCTTTTTGAGCCATAAAATCATTGGCAGTTTCAAAAAGCTCTTGGGCAGTATCTTCAGGCGGAGGTAAGTAAAAATAGTCAATTACTCCACAACCTGAAAGCCAAACTACACTCACTAACACCGCAAAAAGATGCATAATTTTTTTATCCATTGAATTGTTCCACATAAAGAAAAGCGGCTTGAGCGGCAGTGGCACCATCACCTACTGCTGTACTCACTTGCCGACAAAGTTTAGAGCGAATATCACCCGCAGCAAAAACACCTGGCACATTGGTACGCATTTCAGTGTCGGTTATTAAGAAACCGGCTGCATCACGCTGCACCAACTCTGGAACAAAGTCCACACTAGGTTTAATACCTACAAAGATGAAAAACCCTTCCACTGGAAGTGTTGTTTCATCACCACTTTTTACATTTTGTAAGGTCAGTCCTGTAAGGTCTGACTCACCATTAATGGCTGTCACCACAGTATTTCTGATAATTTCAACATTGTCCGCGTCATTTAAGCGATCAAGGTAGACCTTTGCTCCGCGAAACTCTTCTCTTCTGTGAATAAGGTAAACTTTTTTCACAATTTTTGAAAGATATAGCGACTCTTCAAGAGCGGTATTACCACCACCTACAACAGCCACTTCTTGACCACGGAAAAAGTTTCCATCACAAATGGCACAATAAGAAACGCCACGCCCACCTAGTTTTAGTTCATTTTCAAGGCCAAGATGCTGATGCACAGCCCCAGAACAAAGAACAATAGTACGACCTTCAATACTTTTTCCACTAAAATGGACACAGTGAACATTACCATTTATGGATTCATTGCTTTGCAATAGTTCCAAATGGGTTACTTCACTTGAAAAGCGATCAATCTCAAGGCCTTCAAGGTGTGCTGCAAAAACATCAGCTAATTCATACCCCTTAATTCCTTGTGGAAATCCTGGGTAATTTTCAATGGACTCAGTTTTAAGAACTTGTCCACCTGGAGCTAACATTTCAACAAAAGCCACTTTGCAACCAGAGCGCACTAAATACAATGCTGCAGTTATACCCGCTGGTCCGCCTCCTATGATAATGGCATCATAAATCATGCAAGAGCCTTTTGGTCTAATTTTTCTTTTAATGTATCCTTAGTAACTGCACCAGTAATTTGCTCTAATACTTCTCCACCCTTAAAAATAATTAAGGTAGGAATTGCACGAATAGCATATTTGGTTGGAGTTTGTGGGTTTTCATCCACATTCATTTTTGCAATAAGTACACGACCGTCATATTCAGTTGCAAGTTCATCAACAATTGGTCCAATAGCACGACATGGACCACACCAAGGAGCCCAAAAATCTAATAATACTGGTAAATCTGCTTTTAAAACCACTTCTTCAAAATTAGCATCAGTAATTTGAGTTGCCATAGTATCCTCCATATAAATGATAGTAAGAAATTACATGAACAAGGTTAATAATGTAGTTTAGTTTTCAAAAACCTTCCTGTCAAGCAAAGAGCATTTCAAATCTTTTTTAACGTTATTATATCAAACCAAGCCAATCATTCGGTATGACTTTTCCACGTGGTATAGCTTCAAAATCAAGTCCGTGGCTAAGGCCAATTTGAGCATAACACCATCCAGCATAAGCTACCATGGAGGCATTGTCAGTACAAAGTTCCAGTGAAGGTGTTATAAATTTTTTATCAAAAGCTAAGGCTAAATTTTGTACACGCTCTCTTAGCAAAGAGTTGCCAGCAACACCGCCAGCTAAAATGATACACTGTGTATCCACTTGATGTATATGCTTTAATTGCTCAAGGGCACGTGTAATCTTGATACATAATGTATCAACAATAGCCATATTAAAAGCAAGACACATATCGCACAATTCTTGGGGCGCAGTCTCTATATCAGTATAACATAATAGCTCATGATGCGTTTGTATATACTGATTTGCGGCTGTTTTAAGCCCACTAAAACTAAAATCAAGGTTATCATTATCAATGTAAGGACGTGGAAAAAGCTTATTATTCAATACAGTTCCACGTCTAGCCAAAGCATCTAAAATGCGCCCTGCCGGATAGGGTAAACCCAGCATCTTACCCACTTTATCAAAGGCTTCACCAGCGGCATCATCAAGAGTTTTACCTAATATTTCAAATTCATGTACTGAATTCATGAGGTATATATGCGTATGCCCTCCTGAAACCAATACACCTAAAGCAGGAAAAATTAAAGGCTGCTCAAGTCCAGCTGCCAATAGGTGAGCATGGAGATGATTTACACCCACAATGGGTTTCTTAGTAGCTAAGGCCAAGCCTTTTGCAAAATTTACACCCACCAACAAAGAACCAAGTAATCCAGGTCCTCTTGAGACTGCATAATAATCAATATTTTGAGCTTCAATACCAGCCCTTTGCAATAAAACATCATACAATGGGCCCATAAGCCTATAATGCTCACGTGATGCAAGCTCAGGCACAACACCACCAAAAAGCGCATGTATTTCTTCTTGAGTAGCTACAATGCTTTCCAGTAAAAGCCCATCTCGCACCAAGGCTAGTGCAGTTTCATCACAAGAACTTTCAATACCTAAACAAATCACGATTTTCCATGCTCAGCATAAATACGATCTATATCGTCAATTTCTGCTTTAGATCCAATAAACAAAGGAGTACGCGCATGTAGCTCATCTGGTACAATTTCTAAAATACGCTTATGCCCATTACTTGCTTTACCCCCTGCTTGCTCGGCAAGAAAAGCCAAAGGAGCAGCCTCACACATAAGCCTTAATTTACCTTGAGGTTTATTTTTATCTTCAGGGTAAAGATAAACACCACCATTTAACAAAGTACGGTGAAAGTCTGCCACTAATGAACCCACATACCGCGCAGAATACTTAGTTCCATGTCCACTATTTGGATCCTTGAACCAAGACACGCTATTTTGTGCAGCAGGACCCCAATCATGCCAATATCCTTCATTTACAGAATAAACTTTGCCACGTTCAGGCATGGTGATATTAGGATGTGAAAGCAAAAACTCTCCTACACCTGGATCAAGTGTAAAGCCGTGCACACCTTGTCCAGTAGAAAAAACAAGCATAGTGGATGGTCCATAAAGAATATATCCAGCAGCTACTTGCTGTACGCCAGGTTGTAAAACATCTTCGAGGCTTACTTCACCTGTACGGCCCTTGGGACGGCGCAAAATAGAGAATATTGTTCCAACATTAATGTTTACGTCAATGTTACTAGATCCATCTAAAGGGTCAAAAATTAAGATGTAATCTCCACTAGGGAATTCTGGTGGTATGGTTAAAAGCTCGGCATTTTCTTCAGAACCCATGGCACAAAGAGTCCCACAACGCTCCATTCGATATGTCATTACATTATTAGCAATATCATCAAGCTTTTGTACATCTTCACCCTGCACATTCACATAGCCTGCGCCACCCAAAATATCTAGTAAGCCAGCTTTATTCACACGCTTAGAAATAATTTTGCCAGACAAAATGAGGTCATATAAAAGACTAGTAAATTGTCCAGTAGCATGTGGGCTTTTATTTTGATGAAGCAATAAATATTCAGTTACTGTAATTTCTGACATCTCTCCCCTGCCTAGTTTACTTTATTAAATTGTGTAAATAGCTCGGCTGCCCCTTATGAACAACCGAGCTTAATTATTTATTGTGGACCAAATGGACTTGGTCTTTCAAAGTCGCCTTCTTGTTCGGTACTTGTGGTATCACTACTTGTAGCATCAGAAGCGTCTTGCTCTACACTTTCTGAACTTTCAGTATCTGAACTACTTGGCTCAGAACTGGTTTCAGTGGTAGCTGCATCAGTTTCTTCGGTTACTGTACCTTCAGTATCTGCGTCAACGCTAGTGCTATCAGTGGTATCGCTGTCACTATCAGTCTCATCTGGCTGATCTGGATAAATGGGCGATGGAGTAACCACAGGCTCAGGAGCTGGCATTGGTGCAGGCGGTATATACACCGGTGCAGGCTTAGGTCTTGGCTTAGACCTTGGTTTTGCTGGAGCGGGTTTTTTAGCTGGTTCTGGCTTAGCTTCCTCTACTTGTTCAGCTTCGGTACTTGGCGCATCTGTAGCTAAAGGAGAAGGAGTTTCTGTAGTGTCAGCTTCGGTACTATCTTGGCTACTCTTTAGTGGCTCATAAACTACAGGTTTAGGTTCTACAAAACCTGTACTCTCAATGGGACCAGAGCGAGAATTCTGCGCTTCACCAAAGCTACCTTCAACAGCCACAGCAAAAATAAGAGGTAGGTTACCAAAGTAACGTACGGACCAATAAAATTCACCAGCAGCATTGCTAACAGTACCGCTACTTGCTTCAAGCACAACACTATCCCAAGCAACACCAGCCAATGGCGTGCTTGAAAAGTTATATTTTCCAGCCCAAAGCACAGCTTGTGGAGACAGAATAACTAATTCATCTGGGCTATCAGAGAATTGTAATAATTCGCGCATATCAAAATAAACAGATACAACACCTAAGAAATCATGGGCATCATATAATGGTGCGGCCAAAAATACTTCTGGTCCCATGGGTGTATTTTGAACGTGTCCACGAACTGCACGTAAATTTTGCTTATTATCTTCATGCAATAAAGGAGTAAAATCTAAAGGCTTAAGCGGTACACTTGGTACTTGCCCAAGTATAGTACCATCGGCTTTAACACCGGTAAAACCACTAAGCCAAGGGAAGCGACTAAACAAAGCTTCAACCGATTCATTGGTAGGTGGTTTATCAGAATTATTCATAACCTTTTCAAGGTTAGTTAGCTGAACGTCAATGCCAATCATGCTAAGAGCTAGCTGCTCTTTGTATTCTGACATTGCACCAGTTTCATCATAATCAATACTAGCAGGAACACTTACATTTTCATAGAAAAAGCTTTTAGTACCCTTCCAAACATTCTTTATGTCTTGATTATATCCACAACCAACACCACCAAGAATAAGAGACAATAAAAGTCCCCCCACAATACCTTTTCGAATAAACATAATTCTCCTTAATAATTCATTCAGCCTAAAATATAATATATTTTAAGAATGAACACGGCTCTCAAGACGCTCAGCTAAGGTTTCTAACACAGACAAGATACGATCCTTACCTGGAGATTTGCTGACTTCATCCTCTACTACAGGTTTCTCTTGCGCATTACCAACATATGCACTTAATGTACTAATCCTATATTGCAAGTCTTCTTTTTCTTGAGAAGACGTAGAATTGTTTAAAAGTTCTTCATATATTTCAAGGGCTCCTGCATAATCGCCCTGCTCAGCCAAAACCTCCGCCATGGACCTAGTACGCAAAGAAAAACGCTCTTCACCCTCTTCATCTTCATCCTCATCAGGTAAGATTTCTTCTTTAACTGGAACTAAGGTTGGCTTGGTTATTGAGATGGTTATTTTAGGCTTTGGGCTTTTTTCTGCCGCCTCAGTATTTTTTGCCACAACCTCTTTTGAGGCAGGCTCACTGTCTAAAGAATCACCTAGTGTACTTTCATCCATTTTAGGTGTTTGTGTTGGATCTTCTTGTACTTCAGGAGCTTGGGCTGTTATATCATTGGCTTCTTGTGAGAAAATATCATCATCTTTTTCACTAATTTCTGGGCCATAACTAGGACCACCTTGTGCTCCTCCAGAAGGGTCATCACTCTTCTTGTTATCACCATCAATAGCTTGTAAGCCTTTATTAAAAATTTCACTTAAGGTAAGGGATTTATTTTGAAACAAAGCAGCTAAAAAAGAAATGGCAAGTTTGCTATCCCCAGACTTTACATTGCCCCAAGCCTGCCAAAAGCCAGCATAACGCTCAAGCAATGGTACAAGCACGTCTAAGTGCTCATCAAGCTTAGATTCTGTTTTTATGTCAGAATGTTGATGTAGCAAGTCTACAAGATATAGCCTTGCTTCAATGTATTCTGGGTGACGCTCAAGCCCATGCTGTAATGTATCAATGGCGCGTGCAAGTTCATTATTTTGCACCAACAACTTAGACAAGGGAAAGAAAACTTTTGACCCCGGCTCTAAGTCGAGCACTTCTTGATACCAGTCAATTTTTTCCTTCATTTTTAACTTCTCCACTTTTTGAGCTTGGTGGCGTTTCCGTAAACAGATACAATATTTCATTATCGCGCACATAGTGCAAGCGCTGCCTAATCATCTTTTCAATATATGCTTCGTCAGATTTTAACAATCTAATCTCATTACTTAAATTTATATTTTCTTCATCTATAGTTGCCAGCTCTTGCACTAAGCTACTATATTGATTGCGCAATTTATTAAAAGCTAAAACTCCGTTATCCCCCCAAACCATGCGATATAGAAGTATAACATTTATAATTCCAAGTGCAACTAGAATACATGTACGCCAAAACATAGTTATTGCAAAATTTTTTTACTTGCTGTGGAGCTTAGGTTATCACTAAGTGGCAAATAAAGTTCATTTAAAAAAAGTGTCGTTGCATCTTCTAGACGTTTTACGTCATCTTCTGACAAATCTAAGTCTTGAATATCAGCCAAAAATTTTTTTAAAGTTTCCATTTCTGATTTAAGCGCACTATATAGTGGGTAACGCTCCACATCTGATTCTATATCCAAAATAGTTTGTAAGCAATTCTTTAAGCGCAAATGTAAGTGTAATGTCATGGAAACACCGTAAAGCTTCAAGCAAAAATCAGCTTGTCTTCCCCATTACGCTGGATTTATAAAAACCATAAATATAGTTTCCACCAGAGTATATGGCAAGTATTAATGATATATATAACAAAAACATACCTATAGGTTGTAAATCAAAACCCAAAAATGGATAATGCAAAAGCAATGGCACCAAGGCTAAAGCTTGCAAGGTAGTTTTAATTTTACCATATTCATCAGCAGCAAGCACAATTCCCTCATCAATGGCCATGGCTCTAAGTCCTGTAACTATAAGCTCTCGACAAACAATGATTATTGTAACCCATGCCGGTACCCAGCCATGGTACACAAGCATTATCAATACAGAGCATATAAGCACTTTGTCAGCCAATGGATCTAAAAACTTACCAAGATTTGTCACCATATTTTCACGGCGTGCGATATAGCCATCCACCATGTCTGTCAGTGATGCAAAAATAAATGCCAATGCTGCTAAAATACAAAAAATTGGCCCTTCAAAGTATAGTAAAAATACAATGATAGGTGCCATTAGTATACGCAAAAATGTAAGTTTATTGGCTAGGTGAAACATATTTTCCCATATTGTATTTTAACAAACAAACCTAATAAAACAACATGTTAAATTAACATAAACACAAAACATAGCATATGTTGTCATGTAACTGCCACTTAATAACACATTATGTTCAAGCAGAAAAGAAAAATCTGCACCTCAAAAAAAAACACCTCGATTTTTTCCGAGGTGCTTATTTAATAAAAACTATGACACATTTATTCATGACAGCTAGCAAGTGCCTCTAGGCTACTTGAAGCTGCACGGGCTATGTTATCAGCTAAATCCAGAAAACCTTGCTTAGCTGGGGAGTCACTTTCTAAAAATACCACAGGCACGCCACGGTCTGCTGCTACAACAGTTGAAGGATCTAAGGGTATATCGCCAAGAAAGGTCAATCCATACTTATCTGCCAAAAGTTTTCCACCACCTTTTTTGAATAAATCAATGGATTTACTACAGTGAGGGCAAAACAATCCACTCATGTTTTCCACAACGCCAAGCACATTTGCTTTAGCATATTGTAAAAAATTAATGGCTTTACGCACATCAGCTAAGGAAACTTCTTGAGGAGTAGTAACCACCACACAAAGAGCGTCAGGTATGGTTTTTAATACAGTCATATGTTCATCACCAGTTCCAGGAGGTGAATCTATAAGTAAAAAATCAAGACTACCCCACTGTACATCTGATACAAATTGTCTAATTGCAGCGGTTTTTTTAGGTCCACGCCATATGACCGCGCTATCTCTTTCTTTAAGTAAAAAATCCATGGAAATAACACTTAAATTTTCATTATATTTTGCAGGAAGAAGTAAGGAGCTTAAGTTGTCTTTTTCAATAGTTGCATCAAGACCCAAAAGATTAGGAACACTTGGGCCATGTATGTCCACATCTAAAATACCAACCTTAAATCCTCGTGCGGCAAGAGCTGCAGCGGTGTTTACTGTTACGGAACTTTTGCCAACACCACCCTTACCACTCATAATAAAAAGTTTATAACGAATTTTATTTAAGGTATTGGATATTTGATTATCTTGTAAAGCCATGGCTTCTAACATAGCTTGCTTACTGCCTGAAGAACATGAAGACATTTAACCCCTCCAAAATTATATAAAAATACATGTCATACTATATTGCAATACTAATTCAACTTACCATCCATGATCACCAACCAAATCCACAAAAACAGCTTGCCCCATATCTGCAACTGTTACAACATTATTTTTTTTACGAACACGTACCAAACGCTGAGAGCGTTTTTTTTCACCCACAGGAATTAACATCATTCCAGGGTCATCAAGTTGAGCAATGAGCGGCTTAGGAATTGTTGGACCACCAGCTGTAACCAAGATACGATCAAATGGGGCAGCATCCTTTAGACCAAGAGTGCCATCATCACGAAACATAAAAATATTACGCATATTAAACTTTTGCTCTAATAAAATACGTGTTGCATTATAAAGCTCTGGAATACGCTCCACTGTATAAACGCGACATCCCAAATAGGAAAGTATAGCAGCTTGATAACCAGAGCCAGTACCAACCTCTAAAATTCGCATACCTCTTTCTACTTCAAGGTATTGAGTCATAAGCGCCACAGTGGATGGTTGAGAAATTGTTTGTCCATAACCAATTGGTAAGGGACGATCTTCATAAGCTTGAAGTCTAAAAGCCTCTTGTACAAAGTCATGACGATGTATATTTTTCATGGCATCCAAGACTTGCTTATCAGTAACCCCTACTTTTTCTTCTAAATACCGCACCATGGAAGCACGTAATATTTTTGGGTCTACATTTTTAGGGGTAATTTTTTTCATAACAAACCTTGAGAACAAATTTTTAAGCACAAGTCAACTTTTTTTAGCAACCTGCATGAGCTAGTATCTGTATTGCACAAAGCCTTGCATGCTTCACTTTCACTTGAGCTGGATTTGAAGCAGACAAAAATAATCCAATCAAAATAAGCTTGATTAATTAGTCGGTACTGAAAAACGCGTTTCACGCATTTTTCTAAAAAGGCACGCTCGCTCCAAAAATTGCCAGAAATTCGCATTCCATGCTCTTTTTTCTGGTAATTTTTTTATTACTATTTTCCAATAAAATTATACTATTTAAGAATGTTATTATATTTTTCAGATGGGATAGACCCGCCCCTTGGCGACATTTGTCGCACCGGCATCTATGT
>CAYJLD010000052.1:0-16986 GCA_964371195.1 uncultured Desulfovibrionaceae bacterium
GGTTATGCAACTTTTGGAAAAAAATATTTGTCCATCAGACATAGTGACCAAGGAGGCTGTGGCCAATGCAGTTGCGGTTGATATGGCCCTTGGATGTTCGACCAATACAGTTTTGCATCTTCCTGCTATTTTCCGAGAAGCTGGGCTTGATTTATCCTTAGATATTTTTGACAGTGTTAGCCGCAATACACCAAATTTATGTAAGCTTTCACCAGCTGGCCAACATCATATTGAAGACTTGCATCTAGCTGGAGGTATACCAGCTGTGATGAATGAATTGCGTCAGGTAGGCTTAATTAATGAAAATGTGCTTACTGTCAGCACAAAAACAGTAGGTGAAAATTTAACTACCTTAAAGGTGCGCAATAAAAATGATGAAGTTATTCGTACGGCCAACAATCCTTATTCAGCTCAAGGTGGTATAGCCATTTTAAAAGGGAGCTTAGCTCCAGAGGGTGCTGTTGTTAAGCAATCAGCTGTGGCTGAGGAAATGCTTTGTCGTGATGTGCGCGCGCGTGTGTTTACATCTGAAGAAGCCGCCATGCAAGCTATACTTGCCGGTAAAATTGAGAAAGGGGATGCAGTAGTAATTACTCATGAAGGTCCACGTGGGGGGCCAGGTATGCGTGAAATGCTCTCACCAACTTCGGCCATAACTGGTATGGGACTGGGTAAGGACGTAGCTCTCTTAACTGATGGACGTTTTTCAGGTGGAACCAATGGGGCAGCTATAGGCCATGTTTCACCAGAAGCAGCTGACGGTGGTCCTATAGGTCTTGTACGAGAAAATGATATTATTCATATAGACATACCCAATCGAGTATTAGACTTACAGGTAAGTCCAGAAGAATTAGAACAAAGACGTAAGGACTACGTGCCAGTACAAAAGGAAATTAAATCTCCTATTTTGCGTAGATATGCTAAATTGGTTAGCTCGGCTGCCAGCGGAGCTGTTTATAAGAGCTAAAAGCGGTAATAACTCATGTTTTTTACCATTCGTGAGCTATGAACATAATAAGAGATTGCTGCAAGTATGATACTTTAAGGTATACTTGCAGCAATTTTTTTGGCAATTTCTTGTACTAAATTGGCTTTTACTTCATTGAAGGTAAAATCATCACTTGCCGGAACTGCGGCTACAATACGTGAAGAATCTTCTGCAATCTTACTGGGTTTTGATGTTGTGCTGACCACGTCTGGTCTATTATTAACTTTTGCAGGTATGTTACGAGCAACTATTAATACATCAACTACCATGGCCATCTTTTTTTCTGTATGTGATTCGTGACTTTTGGGAGTAGCGGTTTTACCATACCCTGCCTTAACAATAGTTTGTAATTGCTCAGTATTAAATGTTCCTATGGATGGAACTGCTATATGTACAATATATTTGGCCAGACTTGGACTTTTAGCAATTTTAAAACTTTTCTGGCGTAAGTGTTGGTTCACGGCATTTTGTAAATCTTTATTATGCGTGTCACCACTGGTAACATATACGGATGGATTTTTATCTTTTTGGCTAGAAATGATAATGGGTTTTGATTGACTAACAACCACTTGGTTTTCAAAATTTTTCTCTTTAGGTGTGCAAGCTACCATTAGTAAAACAAAAAAGTATATAGTGTATTTCTTAAGTTGCATAAAAAATCCTAATAATTTTTATTAAAGGCTCTCACTATGGTCCAAGCCACTTCATTTTCTAGGGCTTGAGCTGCTTTTACGGCATCCATATTTTCGCCTTGAGCTTGAGCGGTTATGCGAGTGGTGAAATTTTCGTCTTTGTTATCATTAATTTGCACATCAACGGTCATTTGCCAAACACCTTGTTTACCTCTTGCTAAGAGCGTTCCGACATTAACTTTAGCAAAGTTTTCAATGTCTAAATATATAGTAAAGTCTGCTTGTGCAGGACTTTGCGCCAAGCGCATGCCATGTTCACTTTGTAAAAGAGCTAGCAACAGGTCGTCAATATCTTCCTTGGCATGGGTAGTGTTCTTGCTTATTATGCTCACTTTTGAATTTTGGTTATGCAGGGGAATGTGCAATGGATTTTCAAGGGTAGCCCTACTTACATCTATGGTATTAATATTTTTTGAAGCACAACCCATGTTTAAAAATAAAAAGCATAATATTATAATAGAATAGCATCTTATTGTAATGTTTTTCATGTGGGAATGTATATATTGCATGTTTAATCTTGTCCAGAAAATATTATAAAATGCAAGCTAAGTCTTGACGAATGAAAAATTTTCCGTATGTTTCTTTTGCCAAAACAATATTAAAACTTTAGTGCAATGAGTTGTGCAGGAGCTTTGTATTGTTATGAAGTATTTTCTTAGAGGTTAACATGGCAAAAAATCTTATTATAGTGGAATCACCTGCCAAGGTGAAAACCATAAAAAAGTTCTTAGATTCAAAATATCAAGTTCTAGCTAGTGTTGGGCATATACGTGATTTGCCATCCAGTAGCTTAGGGGTTGATGAGCAAAATAATTTTGCACCACAATATGAAGTTATACAAAATAAACAAAAAGTTGTTAGTGACTTACGCTCAGCGGCTGCTAAAGCTGATGTAGTATATTTAGCACCTGACCCAGATCGTGAGGGTGAGGCTATAGCTTGGCATGTTGCTGAATTGATTAAAGATAAAGTAAAAGATATTCAGCGTATTCAATTTAATGAAATTACAGCCAAAGCTGTGCGTGAGGCCTTAGAGCATCCACGAGTTCTTAATGCACATCTTTTTGATGCGCAGCAAGCAAGACGTATTTTGGACCGCTTAGTTGGTTATAAAATTTCCCCACTTTTATGGAAGCATGTTAAGCGCGGCATTTCTGCTGGGCGAGTGCAATCGGTGGCTTTGCGCCTTATTGTTGAGCGTGAAGAAGAGCGTCATGCTTTTAAGCCTGAGGAGTATTGGTTATTTAAGGCTATGTTAGAAGCATCAGAGCCACCAGTTATCAAGGCTGATTTACATAAAATTGAGGGTAAAAAGGCCAAGGTTTCTAATGAAGATGAAGCTAATGCTTTAGAAAAATCTTTGCAGAATAATCCGTTTATTGTGCAAAATATTGAAGAAAAAGAAAGACAAAAAGCACCACTTCCTCCATTTATTACTTCTACTTTACAGCAAAGTGCTAACCAGCGCCATGGCTATGCAGCAAAGCGCACCATGAGTATTGCTCAGCGTTTGTATGAAGGGGTTGACCTTGGAGATATGGGTATAACTGCGCTTATTACCTATATGCGTACTGATTCTGTGCGTATTGCAGATGAAGCGCGTGAGGCGGCAGCAGACTTTATATTAAAAGCTTATGGTAAGGATTATTTACCAAGTAAGGGGCGAGTATATAAGACTAAGGGCAGTGCGCAAGATGCGCATGAAGCCATACGTCCTGTAGATGTAAATATTACACCTGATATGATAAAGGCGCATGTAGTTCCGGAGCAGTACACATTATATAGGCTTATTTGGTCGCGTTTTGTGGCTTCACAAATGGCTGCAGCGCGCTTTCATGATACTACGGTTAGCATTGAGTGTGCCAAGACATTGTGGCGTGTTAAGGGTGTGCGTATGCTCTTTGCAGGTTGGACAGCGGCTTATCCACGTAGTGCTGAAGATAGTGATGCCGATTTGCCACCATTAAAAGTCGGGCAGGAATTGAAGGTTGAAAAAATTACTAAAGAGCAAAAGTTTACTCAGCCGCCGGCCCGTTATAGTGAGGCATCATTGGTACGTGAGTTGGAAGAAAAGGGCATTGGGCGTCCTTCAACCTATGCCAGTATTATTTCTACCTTACAAGATCGCGATTATGTAATCTTAAAGGATAAGCATTTTTCACCAACTGATCTTGGCAATGTGGTGTGCGATCAATTAAGAGAACATTTTAAGACCTTGATGGATGTGGGCTTTACAGCTCAGATGGAAGAGGATCTTGATAAGGTAGCAGACGGCAAACGTGACTGGGTTGAGCTAATGCAAGCCTTTGCGGCAGACTTTTCTCCAACTTTAAGTGCTGCATCAAAAAATATGCAAAGCGTTAAGGGTGGTATAGAAACTGATGTTATTTGCCCAGAGTGCGGTAAGCCTATGCTTATAAAGTTTGGTAAGGCTGGAACATTTTTGGCTTGTTCTGCTTATCCTGATTGTCGCTATACCACTAACTTTATTCGCGATGAAAATGGTGTGGTAACTCCAGTTGAACGGGAAAAAATTGTTCATGAAGTTATTGGCAAGTGCCCTGAGTGTGATGGGGATTTGGTGGTAAAAAAGGCTCGTACTGGTAGTCGTTTTATTGCTTGTACCACATATCCCAAATGCAATTACACTGCTCCATTTTCTACAAAAGTACCTTGCCCCAATTGTGACAAGGGTACATTGGTTGAAAAAAGTTCTAAGCGCGGTAAAATCTTTTATGCTTGTGACCAGTATCCTAGTTGCGATTATGCTTTATGGGATTATCCTATATCCGAAAAATGCCCAGAGTGCTCTTCGCCTATTTTAGTACATAAAATTTTGCGCGGTGGTGCAAGGCAAATATCTTGTCCAGAAAAAACATGTAAGTATGTGAAAAAAGATGAAGAAGATTAAAAAAATATAAGGAGAATAATTATGGCAAATCCAATGGTTTTAATAGAAACATCTTCCGGAGACATCTTGGTTGAATTGTTTAGTGAACAAGCTCCTAAGACGGTGGCTAACTTCCTTGAATATGTGGATAATGAATTTTATGCCAATACGATTTTTCATCGTGTAATACCCAATTTTATGATTCAAGGTGGCGGTATGGGTGTGCGCATGGATGAAAAAGATACCAATGATGGTGTTGAAAATGAAGCTAATAATGGTGTAAAAAATGAACGTGGAACCATAGCCATGGCCCGCACTATGGACCCACATAGTGCAACTGCTCAATTTTTTATTAACCTAACCGATAACGAATTCTTAAATCATTCTAGCCCAAGCTTAGAAGGTTGGGGTTATTGTGTTTTTGGTAAAGTAGTTGAAGGTATGGATACTGTTGATAAAATTGCTAAGTTGAAAACTAAAACCGTCGGTATCCATGAAAATGTACCTGTGGATATGGTGGTTATTACCTCTGCTAGCCGTTTTGAGTAGACAATTAATTAAAAAATAATATTTTTTATAAATTAAAACATTCATTGTATTGTATATGCTTTGAATGTTTTATTTTTTTAAATCCAAGCCTAGTTTTAATTTGTTAGCATTCACGCTATTTCATAAGGTGACAAATGTGCTTTAAATCTATATCCTCAACCTATATTATTACTGTGCTGTTTGTTAAAGGGTAAGGGTTACAGATGCTATCTACACGCACAAGCTTACGATGTCTTTTCCGCGTATGGTTTATGGGTGCTGCCATGACTACTCATGGTATGCAGCATCTTGGATTGCTCTATGCTCTTGATCCAGGTCTTAGTCAGCTACATAAGGATGCACAAGAGCTTAGTCTTGCACGTGGCCGTTATCTTGCCCATGTAAACACACATCCCTTTATGGCCCCAATTTTAGTTGGCTTTTTGTTATCAGTGGAAGGTTTAGTTGCCATGCATAAAATGCCAGCACAGCATATGTCAGGCCTTATTCATAGCACTGCAGAAACACTTTCTGCCATTGGAGATTCCTTTTTTAGTGGAACACTTATGGTATTTTGGGCCCTTGTGGCAACGTTTTTTACTATTCAAGGCTTTGCGTGGTTGGCCATAGTATGGAGTGTGTTGTTGCTTGCTTGTTTATTAATTTTTAGGATAAGCTTTTTCTTTCTTGGCTTAAGACAGGGTTTAATGGCTTTGCATAAACTTAGTAAATTTAATCTAATCAACAAAGCTTCTGGACTAAAGGTCATTAATGCCGTATTGATAGCTATAATTTATGGGTCTATTTGTTCAAAAAGTGACCAAGGTTTACTATGGACAAATTTTTTTGCTGGGGTATTATTAATTTGCTTAGGAGCATTTTTGATTTATGCTGTGCATGTACCTAGGGTCTTATTAGTTGGCCTTGGTTTTCTTGCTTATTCAGTTTATTTTCTTAACCCAAGCTTTTTTTAAGAGGTTTTTTTTGCAAAGCTTTTTTGAAGAAACAGATCAAGGTTTACGCCTTGAAGTTACTATAAATGGACCATTGGGTCTACACGCAAGACCTGCTGCCAAGCTTGCAAAAGAATTGCAAAGCTTTAGCTCTCATATTTATGTGTATTGTGGGCAAAATAAAGCAGATGCTAAAAGCGTAGTTGACTTACTCACCCTTGGGGCAATTAATGGAAGTGAACTTTTTTTCTATGCACAGGGTGATGATGCCCCCATTTGCCTTGAACTTATTGCAGAATTTTTCTCAACAGGACTTTAGTTATGGCACGCACAATATTGTTAGGCATACCTGTATCTTCTGGCATTGCTATTGGAAAAATAGTGCATTCGCACTTTGAGCAAAACATCGAAGAAAGCTTTATTTTACAAGATAATATTGATAAAGAAGTTAAAAAATTACATAAGGCTGCCACACAGGTTAGTGAAGATCTAGAGCAAGCCAAAAAATCTGCCCCTAATAAGGAGCATAGTGATATAATACAAGCTCATATCATGATGAGCCATGATCCTAGACTGCTTAGTGAGACAGAAGAATGTATTCGAACTCAAAAGTTTTGTGCTCCATGGGCCCTGCAAAAAACCCTCGATGCCCTTTGTAAAGCCTTTCTTGAGCTTGATGATCCTTATTTACGTGATCGAGTTTTTGATTTGCGTGCAGTTGGGAAGCGTTTGCAATGTTATTTAGCCGGTAAGGAATATGTACCACATACTAGCACCAGCCCAAGGGTATACATGGCCGAAGACTTATCTCCTGTAGATACGCTTAACCTATCTGAAGACCACATCTTAGGCTTGGTTATGGCCGAGGGGGGTGCTACATCGCATACGGCTATTTTAGCACGTTCTCTCAATGTTCCTGCCATTGTTGGGGTTACTGGCATTGTGGAGGCCGTGTGCGAAAATGATTTAGTGATAGTTGATGCTATTTCTGGTTGTGTTTATATTGAACCAGATGAACAAGAACTTGCTACCTTTGGAAGGAAATTAGAAGAGTATCAAACCTGGGTACAAAATGTACGCAATAGCGCAACGTTACCAGCTGAAACATTAGACAATATTAATATTAATGTCCAAGCTAATTTAGAAAATGTTGATGAAGTAGATAGCATTGTAAGCTATGGTGCGGAAGGTATCGGGCTTTATCGTACTGAATACGCATATTTACGTAGTCGTACTCTGCCAACTGAAGAACAACTCTATATTGAATATTTAACCGTGGTACAAAAAGTTGCTCCTAAACCCGTGGTGTTTAGGGTTTTAGACGTGGGTATGGATAAGATTTTACCTTCCCAAACCTCATTGAAGGAACCTAACCCAGCCCTTGGTTTACGCGGTATTCGTTTTTGCATTCGCCATCAAGATATTTTGCGCACACAATTAAGAGCCATACTGCGTGCGGCCAAGCATGGTGATGCATCTATTGTGTTGCCTATGATTTCTTGCCTTGAAGAAGTGCAAGCTGTAAAGCGCATTTTGGCAGAGGTGCGTCAAGACCTGTGCATACAAAATATTGAGCATGCCACAAATTTGCCCTTAGGGATTATGCTTGAAGTGCCAGCAGCAATGATTATTGCTGATAGCCTAGCAAAACATTGTGATTTCTTTAGTATTGGCACAAATGATTTAGCTCAGTATATTCTAGCCATTGACCGTAGCAATAAGCATGTGGCATATTTGCATAATCCTTTGCATGCTGCTTTAACTCGTTCTATTAAACGCGCTGTGGACTGTGCACATAGAGAAGGTATAGGTGTTACAGTTTGTGGCGAAATTGTTGGGGATCCTTATTGTCTTGCTATGTTGCTTGGTATGGGGGTTGATGTTATTTCTGCAGCACCTAGATCTATACCTAGTATTAAGCATTTATTACGCCATCTTAGAGCGGAAGAATGTATAAAGATGACCCACTCTTTGCTTATGACTTCTGATGCTGCTGCATGTACGCGCATAGTAACCAATACTTTGTCCAAGGGCTTACGTAATGATTTTCAGTTTTATACTACACTTATAAATACTTATGGATAAGGTATGAAGAAGAAACCTGCACCATCCACAGCTGTTAATAAAAAAGCACGTCATCTTTATGAATTAAGTGATTTTTTGGAAGCAGGCATTAGCCTTACTGGTCCGGAGGTTAAGAGCATACGCAGTGGTAAAGTAAATTTTATGGATAGTTATGTGGACTTTAAGCAAGGTGAAGCTTTCTTAATAGGTTTGCATATTGCACCATATGAAAATGCTGGATATGTGGCTCAAAATCCGGTGCGTAATAGAAAGTTACTCTTGCATGGCAGGCAAATAAATATGCTTGCTGCCAGAGTTGAGCAACAAGGATTAACTGTTGTACCGGTTAAAATTTATTTTAAATTTGGTAAGGTTAAAGTAGAGATTGCTGTGGGTAGAGGTAAGAAACTACATGACCATCGCGAAACTCTTAAACGACGTGCTGCTGAACGCGATATGGAGCGTGATCTTGGTGGATAATAAGCCACCCACCCCCCTGCCTTCGTATATACATTTTTGGACAAAAACGCCCTTTATTCCCCCATTACAAGCTCTACTGTTATGGCAAAGCCTTAGCTTATTTTGGCTATGTGGTCTTGTGTCAGCTCGCTATCCATTAATAGGAACATGCTCAGCCCTTGGTATACTCTTTGTCGATGCACGCCTTAAGCAAAAAAAGAATACAATCGTAGCAATATTATTGTTTGCGATGGGATTTTTAGTCTTGCATTTGGTTGTGCCTCCGCGTCCGCCTTATCCGGTGTGGGCATTGGAAGAAAAAAGCCCTAAATTTATACGCCTTGAAGGTACAGTTAGTAAGGTAGAAAGCTTAACGAATAGGCGTTTACGTATTTTTTTGCACAATACGCACAGTGTAGAATACCCAAAACATATTTTGCCAGGTACTGTTATATGGACTTGGGAAGCAGAAAAACTAAAGCCTGACTATGAATTGTCATTAATACAACGCCCCTTGCCAGGACAAAGGGTACAAATTAGTGCACGAGTTCGTAGTACAGAGGGTTTTAAAAACTGGGGTAGTAATGATTTTGGATTTTATTGGCAAACTCAAAATGTCTTTTGGCGTATTTGGAGTAGGGGAGACTTTGGAAATCCACAAATTATTGGTGAAGCTAATGCTTTAGCAAATATACGCCAAAATCTACTCCACAACCTAGAAGATAATTTATTTACACGGGAGCTTGATCCAAACTCCATAAAGGCCCAAGCCTTTGCTTTTTTGCCAGCATTACTTTTTGGAGAAAAATACTTTATAAATCATGATACTATGGAAAATATGCGTGCGGCATCCTTGGTTCATTCCTTGGCCTTGTCAGGTCAGCATCTTGCTATAGTTGGGCTTTGTGCAGCACTGCTGGTTGGTTTTATGTGCATGTTGTATCCCAAGCTTTTACTTATATTACCTTATAGAAAGTGGCTTGGTTTTTTTGCCTTACCCTTGGCTATACTATATTTATGGGTTGGTAATGCCCCACCATCATTAATACGTGCAGCTCTCATGCTTGCTTTGGCATTACTGTTTTATTGGCGTGCCAAGTTAGCAACACTTATGGATGTATTATTGTTGACATTTTTACTTATTACTTTCTATGACCCCACAGCTATTTTTAACCTAGGTTTACAACTTTCAGTGCTTTGTGTAGCAAGTATTGCTCTTGTTGTTCCGCTTATTAGTCGCATTCCTAAAATACACCCTGCCTATAGAAATCACCAACCTATACGATTTTTTATAGCTAAATTTGGCCGAAGTATTTTGCAGATATTTATTATTTCATTTAGCATACAATTGATGCTAGCCCCAGTATTTATATATTATTTTCCACCAGCTGGGCCGTGGTTTATAAGTAATATTGTCTGGTTACCAGTTTTAGGTTTATGGGTTTTACCCTTAGCTGTTTTAGGCACAATTGTGATGCAACTGGAAACTTCAGGCTTAAGTCAACAAATTTTACACCTTGCAGCTTGGCCTGCTGAGATTTTACTGCAAATATTGCAGTTCATGCGTGTGCAGGGATTATTTGATTTTTCTATTTTTTTACGGCCACATTGGAGTGTATACCTTGCATGGGCTACACTGGGTGTTGGGCTATCCTTAGTGGTGGGACGTATTTCATTTAAAGATTTCTTATATAAAACTAATCTCAACTCTTTAAAAACACCTGTGCATAAAACTTTATTAATGCTTGCCATGATTCTGATTTTGTTCGGGCCCATATTGCGCTATGCTGAATATTGGCTTTTAGATGTAAATATTGAGATGCTTGATGTGGGTCAAGGGCAAGCCATATGCATAACTTCACATGGTGGACAGCGTATTTTGGTTGATGGCGGTGGTAGCATGTCTAAATATTTTGATACTGGTGCTCATTTGGTTATTCCAAGCCTAACCTATAATAAACCTCCAAGGCTTTTAGCAGTTGTGGCAACGCACCCTGATATGGACCATTTTCGAGGACTTCTGGCCGTGCTTGAGCATATACAAGTGAATACTTTTTATCATAATGGCAAGAAAATGAGCCAGTATCATGCTAATAAGCTAGACACCTTAAAGCTCAAAAATAAAATGCCGCCCACAGAGATTATGTATAGAGGCATGACTGTTCCTATACCCAGCATTGATAATAGTTTGAGATTGGAGGTGCTTAACCCACCTAAAAAGAACAGATTTTCAAGTAATAATGCATCCATAGTATTACATCTTGTGCAGAATAAAAATAATATAAAACAAGGCATTGCATTGCTTGGTGGTGATGCGGAAATTTATGCTCAGCAAAATATCCTAAACTTTAGCAAAGATATAAGTGCCAGTGTGTTTGTGTTACCACACCATGGTTCGCAAGATGCACTATGGCAACCATTTTATGATGCAGTTGATGCTCAACTGGCCTTGGTAAGTTCTGGCAATTACAATAAATTTTCTTTCCCACATGAGGCTGTAAAAAAAGCTCTTCAAAAGTACAAAATTCCTATATATAATACAGCCAAAAGTGGGGCTATTAGCGTAAATTTGCGTAATAAAACCAAACAAAATTTTGAGCAAAAAGATAAAGCCATACTTAGTGTAAAAATGCGTAAAAGCTCCAGTGGTTTGGTTTTTCCTCAAATTTATTCATATGCTAAAATGTTACAATATGGTGAAAATAAATAAAAAACTGTATTTTACCCTGTTGGAAAATTGTTTTTTGCCGATAGGGTCTTATATGTAGATTGTAACCAACTTGTTTAATTTTTGTATGCATAACATAACTTTGACATTTTATTAAGATTATGTTTAAGCTTAGTTTAGCAATTTAGCAATTAAAGCGTTGATACAAGAGTCTGAAAGGATTTTAATATGGATTTAGCTACTTTAGGCGGGTTTTTGTGTGGTTTTGGGCTGGTGATTGGTTCTATTTTTATTGGACCAGAGCCCGGAAACTTTATTGATATTCCAAGTATCATGATTGTTATTGGGGGTACGCTATCTGCAGTTATGATTTGCTTTCCCTTTGCAGAAGTGCGCCAAGCATTTAGCGCGGGCATGAAAGCCTTTGTATCAAAAGAAACTCCGGCTAGCGAAGTGGTAGCAACCATGGTACGCATTGCAGAAATTAGCCGCCGCCAAGGTATTATTGCCCTTGAAAAAATTCAAACTAATAACCCTATTTTGAAAAAAGCCACACAATTAATAGCTGATAGTGCTGACCCTGATTTAATTCATGCCACTGTATCCATTGAAATTATTTCTATGAAAAAACGCCATAATATTGGTATTAGTGTTTTTACAAGGCTTGGTAGTTTAGCCCCAGCCATGGGTATGGTAGGTACATTAATTGGTCTTGTACAAATGCTTGCAAACTTAGCTGACCCCAATGCCATTGGCCCTGCCATGGCTGTAGCTATTTTGACTACATTTTACGGTGCTCTTATTTCTAACCTTTTGTTTTTGCCCCTGGCAGGAAAACTTAAAGCTAAGAGCATGCAAGAAGAACTTTTATTACATATTATTTTTGAAGGTGCCAAGTCCATTCTTGAAAATAATAATCCACGCTTGGTATATGAGAAGTTATCGTCCTTCTTGCCTCCTAAGGAGCGCACTGGACCAGAAAAAGAGAAATAACCATGAGTAATGATCCTATGCAAAGTGATGACGATGATGTCGAAGAAGGGGAAGGCTGGCTTGCGACGTTTGCAGACATAAGCATGCTCTTATTGGTGTTCTTTATTTTGCTCTTTTCTTTGTCGACCATTGAACAGTCAAAGTTTCTTGCTACAGTAGGTTCTATTAAGGGAGCTCTTGGCGGTGAAAAATCAAGCCTAGCCCAAGATAAGCCAGTGGGCACAGCAGGTGCGCAGCATCAAGATGTGAAAATGCGCAAAGAACTTATAGAGTCTCAAACTCAAACTTTTAATGAAATAAAGAGCTTTTTAGTTAAAAATGGCATGGATGGGCAGGTTAGTGCTGTGCTTGATGAGGGCACTATCACCCTACGCCTTCCGGCTAAGGTTTTATTTGCTCAAGGCAGCGCAGAGCTTAGCGCTGAAAGCGAACAAGTGCTAAATATATTAAAAGATATTTTTGTGCAACGCCGTGAGCAAACAGTTGATATTCGTGGCTATACTGATGATAGCCCCATTGCTCCCAATAGCCGTTTTAAGGATGCTTGGGAGCTTTCAGCTTTGCGTGCTGTTAATGTACTTCGCTATTTATTGTCAAAAGGGGTGGACCCCGAGCGCATGACAGCCACTGGCCTTGGAACGCTAAATCCTTTATTCCCCAATAATACAGAAGCAAACCGTGCTAGAAATAGAAGAGTAGAGTTTTCGCTTAAGCGCGATGTAAGTAAGAATCAATAAAATTTGTTATTATGTAGGATATAGCTAAAATTTATTATAATAAAATTTAGCTTAATAGCTTGAATATATTCATGAAAACTAAAAGTCGCAGGGCTTTGGCTTGCTCTTTACTCTTGCCTTATTTGTCTACAAAGGGTATTGAGACCTTGCGTTAAACATGACAGCATATAATGAAGATGTAAAAAGGCTAGCTTTTTTGAAATAATATTATATGTTGCGTGAAAAGATGTAAAAATAAGAGTGTTATAATGTCCAGTAAATTATACGATTTTTCCATAAACGAAGATGATAATGTCAATAGGCATTCGTATAGAGCACATGTGTATGGTATTGAGGCTAGGGTAAACAGAGGTAGTAGATGTTATAACCTTGCTGATATAAGTGTTACTGGTTGTGCTTTTAGAATGTCTAATGTTCCATGGTCTGTGGATGAGCGATTAAAGATACAGCTAGAAGTTAAGGGGCGTGTGATACTTGCAGGGCTTGAAGCACGTTTAGTACGAATTACGCCCAACAATGTTGTTGCTTGCTCATTTGATAGGCTTACTGAAAAGCAAGAATACGCTCTTGATAAGCTTGTTTTGGAAATTCAAAAACGTATCATTGCCCTAAATCGGGCCTAGACATAAGTCAGTCCCGCTTAAAAGGGAGTGTTACTTACAACATTTGTAATATTACGTAGATATACGGTTAAGAGGGGAGAGATGGAGTTGACAAAACATAAAGTCTTGGTTGCTAACCGAGGCGAAATTGCAATGCGCATTGTACGGGCATGTCACAAACTTGGTGTGCCCTTTACTTGTATATATACCTCTGAAGACCATGCCTCAGGCCATGTGCGCTTAGCTAAAGAGCTTGGGAAAAGTAAGAATTTGTACAAAGTGTCATCCTATCACGATGCTAATGAAATTATGGCTGTGGCTGATGATGCAGATTGCACAGCCATTCATCCAGGATATGGTTTTTTTGCGGAGGATTTTCGCTTTGCAAGACGCGTAACTAAGCGTACTCGTAAGCTTATTTTTATTGGTCCTTCTTGGAAAATTATTCGTGAACTTGGTGATAAAATTAATACCAAACGTTTAGCACGAAGCCTTAATGTGCCCACTGTGCCAGGGTCAGATCGTCCCATTTATGACGAGCAAGAAGCAGAAAAAATTGCTCGCTCTGTTTTTGATTTTCAAGTGCAGCGTGGTGTAAAAGAGCCCTTAGTTTTGGTTAAAGCCTCTGCTGGCGGTGGCGGTATGGGTATTGAGGAAGTTTACGATATTGACGTATTTCGCTCAGTATATCGCCGTATTCGCAACTATGCTTTACGCCAGTTCAAAGATGAAGGCGTACTTATTGAGCAAAGAATAACTGACTTTAACCATTTAGAAGTACAAATTGTTTCAGATAGAACTGGTAAAAATCCTGTGCACTTCGGTACACGTAATTGTTCAATACAGTCCACTGGCTTACAAAAACGCATAGAAATAGCGCCAGGTTTTGACCCAGAGAATATAGAATATTCATTTGATGCAGCCAAGGTTTTACATGATATTACCGAATATTCCTTAGCTATGGCCCGAAAGGTTGGCTATGATAATGTTGGTACTTGGGAGTGGATTGTAACTCGTGATGGTGAGCCATTTTTAATGGAAGTGAATACTAGAATTCAGGTTGAAAATGGTGTATCTGCTCGTATTTCAAAAGTGAAAGATCGCATAGCCCTTGGTGATGTGGACCTTATTGCTGAGCAAATTCGTATTGGTCTTGGGGAGGAGCTTGGCTATACTCAAGAAGATATTTCCTTTGTGGGTACTGGGGTTGAGTATCGCTTAATTGCTGAAGATCCAGATAATCGCTTCACTCCTTGGGTTGGTAAAATTGAAAAATTTGGCTGGCGCAAGCAAGATTGGCTTAATATGCTTACTCATGTTCCCACTGATACAAGCTATGAAATTCCCACTGAGTTTGATCCAAACCTAGCTCTGGCTATTGTATGGGGTAAGGACTTAGAAGAAGTCAAGGTTCGTGGCAAGCAATTCTTAAATGACTTAACTTTGCAAGGGCATAATGGTGCAGGCGAAGCTCTTAAGTCTAATATTGATTTTTTACGTACTAATACAGACCGTATTTTACGTTTTTAGCATATACAAAGGTTAAGCATGAATAATTCTTTTGAAAAACGCCTTCAAAGTCTTAATGAGCGTCTTGTTTATACCCAAGATATTTTTGCCCATAAGCACCAGGATAAAGTAGATCTTTTACGAGAAAAACTTGAACAATTAAATACTCGTATTGCAGAAGGCAGCTGCCAAGATATAAATACTGAAATAGTAACCCTTGAAGAGCTTTTTTTCTTTATGGAGAAAAAACTTGAAGCTGGGCTTACTGCTATGGATAAAGTGCGCATTGTGCGCCATCCACAGCGTGTTTGCCTGCGCGATATTTTGGAAAATGTCTATGATAACTTCACCGAAATTGGTGGACAAGATGAATATAGTATTGACCCAAGCATGCTTATTGCTAGAGCCATTATTACACGTAAACGTGGTAAAAAAACCTATAACCAATCTGTTATGGTTATTGGGCAAGAAAAAGGCCATGGGGCAGAATTTCGTAATGGTGGCTCGGTAAAACCTTGGGGTAATGCTAAAGCTTTACAATATATGCGTGTTGCTGAAGCAGAAGGCATACCTATACATACCTTTATTTTTACTCCAGGTTCTTATCCTGTGGAAGATTATCCTGGTGCTGCTCAGCAAATTGCCCGCAATATTTATGGTATGGCAAAGTTACGCGTACCCATTGTGGCAGTTATTTCCGAGGGTGGTTCTGGTGGTGCTGAGGCCATAGGTCTTGCAGATAAAAGACTTATGCTATCACATGGTTACTATTCTGTTATCTCTCCAGAAGGCGCTGCTGCCATTGAAGGACGCATTAAGGAAGGTGAGCGCGCAACACCTGAGCTTATAGAGTTTTGTGCTGAGTCTTTAAACATTACTGCTCAGGATAACCTAAAATTTGGTTATATTGATCAAATTATTGAGGAGCCAACCCTTGGGGCAAGGCCCATGCATTTTGACTTTTTTAGAACGTTGCGCCAAGAACTTTTGCGTGCTACTGACGAGGTAGTTATTTCAACTCGCCCAACTCCAATTTTACGTGGTTTAGCTCTTTCAAGACGGCGCAGACCAGATATTAATCTTGAAGAACTTTATTTACGTTGGGGCCTTACTTCAGCCAATAAAGATCGCCTTGTACGCAATAGACAAGTTAAATATTTAAAACTATCTCAAACAGCTTGTCGTGACCGTCGCCCTTGGTACTCCAAATGGTGGCGCAATGTAATGGGTGCAATGCTTGTGCGTTGGAATAGAATAAAATACGATTTTTATCGTAAACATCAGCGCAAAATGACTTTTTTTGTTGAAGAAATTGATAGTGAATGGCATTTGTTTAAATCACGTCTTTTTGCGCCTTGGAAAAAAATTACGCGTAGCTCCACTAAGAGCTCAACTACTACAGCCATTGAAGAATTAACCAAGCTATCTTCTTGGAGTGAGGATGGTCGTCGCAAACGCTGGAATTATATTTCCCCTCGTTATAAAATAGACCGCACACTCACTTGCCCAAATGCAAGTAAATTTGGTTGCTTAGACCTTTGGGGGCCGGACCTTTTTGCAGAGTTTGCCGGTGTATGTAGTTCTTGTGGGCATCACTTCCCTATGGAGCCAGAATGGTATGTTCAAAACGTCTTTGACGAAGGCTCAGTATATGAATTTAATAGTGCCATTGAAGCTGGAAATCCCTTAGGTTTTGAAGGTTTTGATGAGCGCATTCACGAAGCCCAGAAAAAAACTGGATTTAAAAGCGGTTGCATGACTTTTGAAGCCTGCATTGACGGGGTTAAAATTGTTGTGGCCATGCTTATGGGTACGTTTAGGGGTGGCTCAGTGGGTGCTGCTGAAGGACAAAAATTTGTGGAAGCTGCTGAACTTGCCATGAAAAAACGCTATCCATTTATTG
>CAYJLD010000053.1:0-16860 GCA_964371195.1 uncultured Desulfovibrionaceae bacterium
AACATCACACATTCAGCTAAAAATAGCCAAATCGGAATGACGTGGCCATTTCACCTTGTCATTACTATTTGTACCTATGACAAGAAAAAATTTGTTCTTACTTAATAAATCAAAAACGCCCAAACTATCATAGTTTGAGCGTTTTAAGACGCGGCGCGGGAGTGGCCGGTTTGTTGTGTTTCTCCATACACAACAATGGTCTGGGCAGCAAATGCAAACCCATTATAGGCTGTACCTTAATTAACTAATCGACCACTTATAAAGTTACTTAAGGGTATTTTTAAATTAACTAGAAAATTGTATAAATCTTCTAAAAAAAATATTATGTTTACAGATTGGTAAAATGAAAACACCCAAGCTGACAAAAGCTTAAAAGTTTTAGAAAAATTTTTTACTCCCCTAAATGCCATACCTGAATTTAAAATTTCATAAAATTTTTTGGTCTCAACTCTACAACTCTAAATGATTACAAGCTTTAAAAACTAAGTTCATTACAAAGATATGAAAAGATGATTTTCATTGAAAATTGAAGGAAACAAGAGCTTGTTCCGTATCTTCATGTGGAAAAAACTGGGTAAGTTTTACAAACTTGAATTAGATAATCACTCAAAAGCCTTTTGCATTGGGAGATAATGATTAGTTAGCTAATCATTGACATATTTTTTAAATATAGCATTTTAAATAGTTACGAAAGAAGTCCACTTATGTTCGTTGGGGAAAGATGCAGTATGAAAGTAGCTCACATTGGGTTTGAAAAAAATTGCTAGATACCCTAAAAACTGTCTCATGGAAAAGCACTGGTCTATAATATGTAAAAAACTGCAAAAAACGCTCAATTCTAGCGTATATAAGGTTTGGATAGCTCCTCTTGAAGGTTTTATAGAGCAAAATATTGTTCATATAAAGGCTCCTAGTCTTTATGCTATTGAACGCATAGAGGAGCGTTTGAGTAACGCTATATGCATGGCTGCATCTGAAGTTCTTGATATCTCTGTACAAGATGTGCAGCTGAAATTTGAAGTAGCCAAGGCAAAAGATGTTTGCCATAAAACTCTATCAAAATCAGAACTATTACAGCTAGCTACTCGCAATTCTGCCTCATCTGTTAACACTGAACAAGCAAGCTTACCACTAGCGGACCAAGGCTTTATGCCCCTAGTTCGTTGGCGCTATGATTTTAATGATTTTGTGGTGGGGCCAAGCAATGCATTAGCCGTTGCTGCTGCTCATGATATATGTCGCCCAGGTGGCCATGTAGATACATTATTTGTTAGTGCTTCGCCTGGTCTTGGTAAGACACATCTAATTCACGCTGTAGGGCAAGAATTAATGCGTGAAGGTTGCAGGGCGCATGTGGGTTATCTTACTGCTGAGGACTTCACTACGCACTTTGTACGGGCTAGCCTCAATAAAAAAATGGATACATTTAAAAACTATCTACGTGAGTTAGATGTCCTTTTGTTAGATGATGTTCATTTTTTTCAAGGTAAGCAAAAAACCCAAGATGAAGCTCTTGCTACCATCAAGTATTTGCAAGCTAGGGGTAGTAGAGTTATTTTAACATCTTCATTCTCACCATTAGAGTTAAAAAACTTAGATGATCAGTTAGTTTCTCATTTTTGCTCTGGCTTACTTGCGCATATGGACAAACCAACTCTGGACATGCGCCGCAGCATACTTGCCCAAAAAGCACGCATACACCAGGTGCTTTTGCCAGACTCAGTTACTGACGTACTGGTTAATCATTTACAAAATGATATACGCCAATTAGAGAGTTGCTTAAAAAATCTAATTTTTAAAGCACGTCTCTTAAAGAGTGAAATTAGTGTTGACTTGGCCATGGAAGTTTTAACTCAATACGCCAAGGTTGAAACAAAACTAGAGCTAGATAAAATCATTGAGCTTGTATGCAATAGCTATGGATTAGAACCGCACCAGCTCATTTCACGTAGCAGACGAAAAAATTGCGTTCATGCGCGCGACACTATCTACTACCTTGCTCGCAAGCACACTGAAGTATCATTGCAAGATATTGGTGGACGCTTTAACCGTAACCATACAACTGTCATTAAAGGCATAGCTACCATTGAACGCGAATTACAACGCCAAACTAGCCATGCACGTCAAATTGCTAACGCCCTACAATTAGTAGAGCGCAATGCTGGTATTATGCCAGCATGAAATAGTTGCCCATAAAAATTTACCTCTGCACAATTGTTTTCAAAATGAAAATTTTATATAAAAATTGTAAGATTTTTCTTTGTGTAAACTTTCATTGTGCAGAGCTAAGTGCATAATAAAAATCCACTACTTAGTTGGTACTGAAAAACGCGTTTCACGCATTTTTCTAAAAAGGCACGCCAACTCCAAATGCCCTAACGGGACGCCGCAAGTTCGACCCAACGGGCACGTAGTGTTCCCGTTAGGCAAAGAATTAGCTTTACTGCAATCGCATGCAAAGCAATTGCTGCTCATTTTGCATGGCGCAAATAGACAAGCAAGAAATCATCCTCATAAAGCGTTTAAGCTATCATTGGCTAATCCATTAGGGCACTTGTTTGGTAATTATTTGGCGATTATTTGGGGTTCTCGATTTTTCAAAACAAGGATTTTTATTGGAATATGAACAAGAAAATTTATCCTTGCCCAAGAAGAAGTACATAAAAAGCACAATCAGACAACAATTTTGCATTCTTTACAGAAAAATATAGCTCTAACTAAACACCTAACACAAAACAAGATTAAAACCAGATTAAAAGCAGTTTTTACTTCTTGAGGGGTTTTATACAAATTTGATTAAAATAATACCTCCACACAAAAGTTATGCAGAGGTCAATTTTTTAGCAGTATATATGACGTTTAGTCATTTGTGAATTTAATTAAGCTACCACTAGTCCATTTATTGCGGGCTAGTGGTAGCCACATAGGCAATTATCTTTTAGCAAACATTAAGAATGCTATTATATTTGTTGTAATACCCAAACTACACGTCCCATGATGCGTGGACTTAAGCTTTTTGCTTTTAAGCTGCTTTCTGGATAGCCTGGAGCATCAGAACGTAGAAGATAATTTTCTGAATTGCTATCAAGAAAAAGACGCTTAATTATAAGTCCTTCATGGGGAGAATACAAAGCATACACAGTACCGGATATAGGTACAGTTGCAGTAGTATCAATACCCATATAGGCATTACGAACAATGGTTGGTTCCATATTGGGCGCATCCATGCGCACAACTGTTACATTAGCAGTGGCGAAATTAAGCGGTAAGGATATTTTACCCACTTGCGGAAGTAAGGGTTGAATATCTCCATCCTTGTATTCACACGACATGCCATGTACGGTTAGTATTACACTCTTGGCAGCAGGATCTCCATAATGAGTAGGGTCTTCTGCCATGCCAGCTATAGGTGCTTCTTGTGGCTCATAGCCTTGCTCTGTGCGTAAATACATGGGGCCAACCCCTTGCTTTAGCCAATCTGGATTTAAGCCAAACTTTTCAAATAGCTTCATGAACCAGTCAGCCGGCACAGAGTTACGTCTCTTAGCATCAGAAATACTAGATTGTCTAATATCTAGCACCTTTGCTAATTCCACTTGGGTTTTTGTATGGGTTGCGAATTTAATTCGCTCATATGCTTCTGAAAATGAGGACATACGCCCTCTCCTATTTTGCCCTTATTGTAGGGGTTTGAGCACAGGATTATCTTGCGAAAGCACAATACGACTATTCTTATTTAGTGATTTACGCAAAGTATCTAGTCCTCGTTGAAATTCAAAAAAATCAGGTGATTTACCAAAGGCATCTGCATATGTTTTTGCAGCTAATGCATCACCTTCACCTCGAATAATTTCTGATTTTTTAGCAGCTTCAGCTAGTATTACTGCTCTTTGGCGATCAGCGTCAGATCGAATACGTGTGGACTCTTCAACTCCTTCAGAACGATATTGTTTTGCTTGTCGCTCACGCTCAGCTCTCATGCGTTCAAAAATAGCGCGTTGATTTTCAGATGGTAAATCTGTACGCTTGATACGCACGTCAACAACTTCCACTCCAAACCCCTTCATTAGTCCTGCCACACGCTTAGTGACTTCCTCCATAATTTGCGCACGTTGTGTTGATACAACCTCGGTTAGAGTATAACCACCTACAAGAGCTCGCAATTGTGAATACACCACGTCATCAAGACGGGCCTGAGCACCGGGTATGGTGCGCATTGTGCGATAAAATTGTAGAGGATTGGCTATACGCCAGCGAGCATAATTATCTAAAACAATGGCTTTTTTATCCACCGTAAAGGCCTCTGTAGGGCGAGCATCATAATCTAAAATGCGCGCGTCAAAATATATTACGTTTTGAATAAATGGTAACTTAAAGTGTAAGCCAGGGCCATACACTTCATCTTGCGGTACACCAAGTTGTAAAACCAGAGCTTTTTCCGTTTCATGTACGGTAAAAAAGCTTTGCCAAATTAACAAGCCCACAATAAGGGGCAAAATAGTTAAAATAAGAGGATTTTTCTTCATTATTTTGCCCCTGTGCTGGCAGCAGCACCCTTGGCATTTTTATTATTACCTACCCCTTGTTCCAGAGGTAAGAAGGGTAAGACTCGCTCAGCAGTGCCTGAAGGAATGATAATTTTATCCGTAGCATTACTTAAAATATCTTCTATGGTTTCAAAATAAAGACGTTTCTTTGTCACATCTTCTGCCCTTTCATATTCAGCCAATATGGCTAAGAAACGTTGGGCTTCACCTTGAGCGTTTTGAATACGAGTTTCCCTATAGGATTGAGCCTGATTTTCAAGCTCAGCACCTTGACCACGTGCTACAGGTAAAAGCTCGTTACGATAAGCCTCGGCCTCGTTGATAATACGGCTTTTATCTTCCCTTGCAGAAGCAACATCCTTAAATGCATCAATAACTTCTTGCGGAGGATGTACATCTTGTAATTGCACTGCAATAATTTGAACACCTATGGCATAGCGATTGAGTATGTTTTGTAAAAGTTCTGTAGCATCGCTTTGAATTTTTATCTTGCCATCAGTAATTGCTGAATCAATCATGCTCTTACCAATAACTTCACGCATGGCAGCCTCAGCAGCATTACGCACAACTGCAGCTTGATCCATCACATTGAATAAGTATTCTACTGGATCAGAAATTTTAAATTGCACGTTTACAATATTTTCATCGCCTGTAAGCATGGATGCTTCTTCAGGCACAGTATGCACTTGACCTTGTTGGAAGGTGCGCTCCTGACCTACAGATCTAAAACCCACCTCTCCACGCAAAACTTGCGTAACTCTTGGTTTATATACAGTTTCTATGGGTGAAGGCAAATGATAATGTGGACCTGGCCCCACAGTACGCACGTACTTTCCAAAGCGTAACACAACGCCTTCTTCATCAGGGTTTACGATGAATATACCTGATAATAGCCAAACACCAAGCACTACTCCAAGCATAATCCAAACACCCTTTCCACTGGGTGCATTAAATTTACCCTTTAAAGGGTTTTCAGGAAATTGCTTAAAATTGATAGGAGGTTGCCTATTATTGTTACCACCGCCACCAGAATCACCGCCATTGCCACCATTTGGAGGTGGTGTGGGGCGTGATTGCCTTTGCCGTTTTTCTTGTAGTTTATCCCAGTCCCAATTCATAATACCTTATAAATAAGTCACTATATGTAACAGGTCAAGGCATAAGTCTGAATAGAAATTTTATTTATTTACATATAAGTCATAGCGCATCGACCAGATGCATGTACAAGGTGAAAAAAAAATTATATATAAGCTCCTATAAGGCTATCGCACAGTAAGAGCTTTACCGTGTATAAATTTGATTTGCCAAAAAATTTTATATAATGTAGTAAGCTTAACAACACAAAATAAATGAGGAAATGTTATGAAAAAACTTTGTATTCTTATACTTTGCTTAGGTTTAGTAAGTGTAGCTCATGCAAATCCAAGCCAAATGGCTCAAAGTGCTGAGAGTAAGTACAAACAAATGGATACCAATGCTGACGGCAAGGTTAATGTTGAAGAATTTATGGCCCTTTATCCTACCATGAAATCTAATGTATTTGGAATCATTGATACAAATGGTGACAAAATCATTGATATAAAGGAGTGGACTGTATTTCAAAATGATCACATGGCTGGCATGAAACATGAGGACGCCAAGAAAAGTCAGGTGCAAATGCCTGGTGATGCTGGAGGGCGTGGAGCCAATGCAGGCATGCAACCTGCTGAAACTCACCCTGGTGGCAACATGTTAATTATGCCCCCGGCAGGACAATAATTCAAAAATCATGAGTCATAAGGTATCAGTAAAACCATCGTCTACCCCCCATTTCTTACCCATGTCACGGCAAGAAATGGACGTACTCGAATGGGACGAGCTAGATATTTTATTTATTACTGGTGATGCTTATGTAGATCATCCAGCTTTTGGAGTAGCTTTGCTTGGGCGCATGCTTAACGCGCATGGTTTTCGTGTGGGTATATGCGCCCAACCCCAATGGCAAGATACCAGTGATATTTTATGCATGGGCAGACCGCGCTTATTTGTTGGTATTACTGCTGGAGCACTAGACTCCTTATTAGCCCACTACACAGCTTTTCGTAAAAAACGAAGTGATGATGCTTATACCCCGGGGGGGAAAGCTGGAGCAAGACCTAATCGGGCAAGCATAATATATGCTAATCTTGCACGGCAAGCCTTTCCGGGTTTGCCTATTGTTTTAGGTGGCATTGAAGCCTCTTTGCGCCGTATCAGCCATTATGATTTTTGGACTGATAGCTTGCGCCGCTCCATACTATTTGATGCTAAGGGACATTTATTAGTATATGGCATGGCTGAGCAAGCCCTATTAAATATAGCAAAAAACTGCCATGAGCAAAAAGAGCTGCACCATATTGCTGGCACTGCATGGATTGGTAAACAAGATGATATAATAGATAAGCCTCATATCTACTTGCCAAGCCACCAAGAAATTCTTGACCAAAAATCACTACTTATGGATGCGAGCCTAAGCCTTGAGCAGCAAGTGCATAAGGGTACGCATTATGCCATACAAATGTATGACAATCGCGCCTTAATTATTGCTCCACCCGCTAAGGCTTTAAGCCAGCAGCAAATGGATGAATTGTATGCCCTAGCATTTAAGCGCGCAGCACACCCTAGCTATACCAAAGCAATTCCAGCCGATGAAATGTTGCGTACAAGTATTACTAGTCACCGTGGTTGTGGAGGGGGTTGTTCATTTTGTTCACTAGCTTTGCATCAAGGTAGGCGTATTAGTTCACGATCTGCCAAATCCATTCAAGACGAAGCTAAACGCATGCTCAAGCAAAAAAACTTTTCTGGTAGTATATCTGACATAGGCGGACCAACTGCCAATATGTGGCAAGGTTATTGTGCTAATAAGGAAGATTGTAAGCGCCATTCTTGCTGTCATCCCAAGGTATGTAAATTCTTTGTCACACCACAAAAAAACCATATTGAACTATTGCGCAGTATTAAAGCCATGAATGGTATACGTCATGTACGCATAGCTAGTGGTATTCGTGCTGATATCGCCATGCATGAGGCAGAAGCCATTAACGCCTATACCTGTGAATTTACTGGTGGACAGCTAAAAATTGCACCGGAGCACTGTGCCAGCGCAGTGTTAAATTATATGCGTAAGCCCCCTCTTGATGTTTTTGAGGTTTTCTTAAAAGCATTTAAAGCACAAAGCATAAAAGCTAAGCGAGAACAATATGTTGTGCCATATCTTATGAGTGCATTTCCTGGCTGTACCGATGCACATATGCAAGAGCTTGCCGCGTGGCTTAAACAAAGAAACTGGAAACCACAACAAGTACAATGCTTTATCCCAACACCGGGCACTATAGCCACCGCCATGTTTTATACTGGTAAAGACACCAAAGGCCAAACCATTTATGTGGCAAAAAGTGATGCTGAGCGGCTACGCCAGCATCGCATTCTCATTCCTGAACTTGGTCGTCCAGTTACCAAAAAATTACCTCGCCCAAAGCCCAAGGGTGGTTGACAAAAAAAACATACCTCTGGTAGAAGTAAAAATAAAAAATAATGAGTTTGACAGTATATTATTCGAACTTTATCAGTCACCTGACTAATAAAGTTATAGCATAAAATCATTATAATTAGGACTTGTATGTATATTGGAATTTTAGGCGGAAGTTTTAACCCTGTACATATAGGGCATATACGCCTAGCCATTGAAGCTTTGGAGTGTAAATTATTACCAATGCCTTTAGATCGTGTCGATCTTGTGCCATGCTCCATCCCGCCACACAAAGCCAATCATAACATACTACCCTTTGACTTACGCTTAGCTATGCTTCATGCGGCCATTAAGAACCTTGATGGGCTGTATATAAATCCACTTGAACACGAACGCCAAGGCCCATCATATACTTTTGATACCCTAAATATATACAAGCAAAAATATCCCCAAAGCCGCATACTCTTCTTAGTGGGTGGAGAGGACTTTGCAGCTATATCGCAGTGGTTTAGAGGACTTGAATTACCAAAGTTAGCTGATATTGCCATGCTAGCAAGGCATGATCATCATATTGATACATTTTATACTCAAGTTAAAACACTTTGGCCTGAAGCAAACATTCATACCAGTATCACAAATCCATGGGCGGAGTTTGAGCATGGTTCAAAACTTTTTTACCTTCCACTATTACGTCTTGATATAAGTGCAACATACATACGTGAATGTTGGCAAAACAATAAAAATCTACATATGCTTATGCCCAAGGATGCCCTTGAAATATTAAAAAATTCTCATCACGAAGTGAAAAAATATTGGAAAAATAATGAGGTGAATAATGAGTGTACCTAAGGAAATACGTGAAGATCTTGCTCGTGCTAAAGCCTACCTACAAGACGATGCTATAATTCGTGCCCTTGAATTGCTAAGTTCAACCTTACGTAATATTAATAGTCTACCTCATATTCCTTCAGGCAATGAGATGGATAAACAAATAAATTCTACGCTTAAGGCTATAAGCAAGCATCCGCATATGCAAATTATTTTACAACATTATGTGGGTGAAAAAAAATATTCTCTGACTTATAAACGTGGTAAGGAAAAAATCCTTGCTACTGTGCTGAAAGAGTTTATTAAAATGCTCCAAACCCCAGATAAAGAGGCTGATTTACTGGCCAAGGAGCTAGAAGATAAACGCCTGGCAGAATTGCTAAATAAAGCGAGGAAAGCTTTTAGCAAGGGCGAAATTGGCATAGCAGCATCCTTCCTGCAAAGGGCTGCAGCAGAATTTGACACCAATTCGACCGTGCTCAATCACATTGGAAATATTTTAGCAAGAACAAAACAATATAATGCTGCCGCCAAGGTTTTTCAGCAAAATATTAAATGTGCACCTAGGAATATGGAAAATTATACTCAGGCCATTAATAATTTCATCCTTGCAGAAAAATATTCCAAGGCAGAGCGAATTTTTACCCTAGCTTTACGCCAATTTGGCGCACATCCACGAACCTATGGACGTATGGCTGCATTATATCTTGAATGGGAAAAATACTCCGAAGCTAAAGAATTTAGTCGCATGGCCCTAAAGCTTGATCCAGAAGAAGAATATGCATTGCAGGTATTAAAAAAACTCAAAGAAAAAGCATCACTTAAAAGTAAAAAATAAATTACATGCGCCGCGTTGACGATGGCTCCAAGGAATCTAGTAGTTTTTTAAGCTCTTGTTCATCATCGGTTTGCTTAATATTTGTTTGCACATTAGGCCTAGGACCTTTACTTTGCTGAATATTTTTTAGAACCATATTCAACAATTTTGTTGGATCCTTACTCTTTGCCTCTGTGGGCTTAAGTAGTGTAAAGGATGTACCATCTTGAATTTGAGCTGTATGCTGAGCAGCCTCAAGTACATCAGGATGTACAGCAATAGGCTTTGCACTACGTATCGCAAGAGCTATACCATCAGATGGGCGGCAGTCAACTCTATGTATAGTATCCCCTTGGCGAATTAATAAGTCAGCCAAAAAAGCACCTTCATTAAAACTATGTATTTCCAAGGCTTGAATACTAGCATCCAAGTTATCTAACATATTCACAATAAGATCGTGTGTTAAAGGCCTTGGTAGGCTTTGTTGGCTTAAAGCTAAAGAAATACTCATGGCCTCCATGGCTCCAATCCAGATGGGAAGAATTTTTTGATCTTCTGGTGATTGTAATAATATAATTGGTGTTTTAGCATCACTATCAAGGCTTAAACCCATAATTTGCATAATTATCATATACTACCCATTGTTTCGCCAATGAGGGTATGCTTTTTGGCGGTAATAATGTTTACAGGTATAAGCAAGCCGGCTTTACCCAAATTGGCATCCAATAAAATATTTACAGTTACCCCATGCAAATCCTTACCTTGCCACCACTCTTGATGTGCCATGGCTTCCATCGCTTTTTTACTTTTATTTTCTAATAACACAAGGCTTTGCTGGCCCTCACGCGCTTTTAGCCATGCTTGACCCAATTGTTCTTGTAGCTCTTGTAACTTAGCCAAACGCTTTAATTGAACATCTTGTGGTATTTTGATTGGCTGGCGTGAGGCACTTGTGCCTGGTCTATCAGAATAGCAAAATGAAAAACTTGCTCTAAAATTTACTTCTTGTACCAAGGAGCATGTTTGTAAAAAATCATCTTCATCTTCACCAGGAAAACCCACAATAATATCAGTAGAAAAACTTATGTCAGGACGCACATTTCTAAGGCCCTGCACTAAGGTTAAGAACTCATTACGTGTATATTTACGCTTCATAGCCTTAAGTATCTTATCAGAGCCTGCTTGCATAGGCAGATGAATATGCGGACAAAGCACCTCCAAGTCACCAAAGGCCTGTATGGTATCTTTTGAAAAATCCTTTGGATGCGGCGTCATAAAGCGTAGGCGTTCAAGACCTTGTATTTCTGATATTTTATACAATAGTTGCACAAAGCTTGTGCCATCGCCTGACTTATCTTGACCAAAAGCATTAACATTTTGCCCAAGTAAACAAATTTCCTTAGTTCCATTCACAATAAGAGTTTGGCATTCTTCAAGTATTGCTGCGGTGCTACGTGACTTTTGCCTACCACGTGTATATGGTACAATGCAGTAAGCACAAAAATTATCACACCCTTGCATAATATTAACATAAGCCACAGTTGGAGCTTGTGAATGGTTTAAGCTTAATTCTCGTTCAGGATAATTTGTAGAAAAATCAATAAGAGAAATTTTACATTGCGGCTCTTGCAGCACTTGCTCAATAGCAGAAGGGACTGCGTGTAAACCGTCAGTTCCACTTACAATACGTACTTGCTCAAATCGATCAAAAAAAGCTGTACCCAATTGTTGCGCTACACATCCAGCAACAATTACAAAGGCATCCGGATTATTACGGCTTTCAAAGCGAATTCTATTTAATGTGGCATAAACCTTTTGTTCTGGTTTTTCGCGCACCGAACAGGTATTTACTATAATAATCTGAGCCTCATTCAAGGCTGCTGCACTAAAACCACGCTGATCTAAAGCGCGCTTTAGCCAATCAGAATCATTAAAATTCATTTGGCAGCCGAAGGTTAAAACATGATAACTATGTGACATTTATTGTTCTATGTTTCCATCGCCATCTAAAAGCATAGCGGCGGTTTCATCGTCCATATCAAGTGTATCAATTTTATCTTCAAGCCATTCAAGCACGGCCCGCGCCGTATGATAGTTAAGAACTACACGCGAATGCACATGCCTTGTAATGGTGCGTACCTCATCGTCAAAGGGTATCATTTCATGTCCAAGGCTTCCGTCAGGCGCGATAATGCGCTCTGAAAAAGAAGGAATTTTATCACTTTCTGTATAAAAATTAATTTCAATTTCACCTTGCGGGTTTATGCCACCCCATACACCATGGGCAAAGTTAAGACGCAAATTGGAATCTTGTTCATATTCATAACGTATGCGGCTTGGAAATTTACTATCTTGACTCATGATAGCTCCTTTATCGATTGCTCAACCTGAAATCTTTTCCCTACTTATACATTGTGCGTTACTATAGCACCACTAGCAAGTTCGGGTATGGCCGACCTTCCTAGATGGCGCACATGCATACGCGCAACCCCACCAGCCCAGTCAATTTTATTATAAAGATGTTCTTGCGTAGCCTCGGCCATCTCGGCACCCACTAAGCCTACATCCTCAACTAAGGATGTATATGGCGGAGTAATATATAGCATACGCCTGCGTGGCATGGCACGATTTTCTATGGAATATCTGTCATCATATGTTTGCATACATCACCCGTAAACAACACATACCGAAACTTTGCATAGTTAGTAAAGACTTATTCTTGGTTAAATTTTTTCTAAACTAAAATTCAATAGGTTTAAATAAAAATAATCTAACATTATTAATGTAAAAGACCAAAAACTCATCTATAATTTTGCAAATAACTCATCTTTACCCCAGCCATTGTTCTTGACGAAAATATAGTTTTGAGGGCAAAATGACCGACGGAGATTTTTACTATACATCTATGTAACCTCAAAAAACATTATATTGCGAGCAAAAAATGAATACATATACCATTGAAGATATAAAAGTAAACCCATACTTTAACTTAGAATTTGTTATGCGCACCAGCCAAGAAAGCCGTATTGGTGGTAATACTTTAGAAAGATTTTCCAAGCTTTGGCCAAAGTGGAGTGAGCAATTATGTGTTAAGGGTATTGATACTGGTAAGGTCAAATATCTTATAGTTTGGCTACCAGAAGAGGTGGAAGAAAGTATTGATGATGCTTGGGCTGATTCACCTTCGCAAGCCTATTTAGATAATACACTTGCTCAATGTCTATGTATGAGTGTAGTGCATGAGCTTTTGCCTGAAGTAGAAGATGCCGGCTGTGCCCCATGCCCACGTCCTACTGATACGCTGCGAGCAGCGTTAAGCGAAGCTGGTTTGCCATACAAAGATGAGGGGCCAACACTATCAAGACGTTTTGCCGTAGTTACACATTATCCATTTAAGGGCGCTTGCGAAATATGTTACTTGCAAGCAAACTGCCCCAAGGGCCAAGGGCAATCTGATGTAGCATCAGTTGTTTTACCTGGGTATGAGCGTGCAGAATAAAGAAACCTTACTCACCGATGACCTTGGCCGTGTGGCCAGATATTTGCGACTATCAGTAACAGACCGCTGTAATTTACGCTGTATTTATTGTCAAAGTGAAGCGCAACACACTCATATACCCCATGAAAATGTTTTGCGTTACGAAGAAATGCTTTGTATAGTTGCAGCAGCTGTGAGTATGGGGATTAAAAAAATTCGTCTCACTGGCGGAGAGCCATTTGCGCGCAAAAATTTCATGTCTTTCATGCAAATGTTGCATGAAAACTTTCCAGAAGTCGACTTACGCATAACCACCAACGCCACATTAGTACGCCCACACATTAAAGCACTACAAGAACTGGGTATACGTGGTATAAATGTTTCCTTGGACTCATTTAATCAATCCACTTTTGAGCGTATTACCAGAGAAAATGCATTACATGAAGTTCTTGCTACCATGGATGAATTACTAACAGCTGGTATGCAAATTAAGATTAATGCAGTAGCCATGCGAGGTATAACAGATGTGGAGCTAAAAAGCTTTGTGGATTACGCCATGCAACATCCTGTAGATGTAAGATTTATTGAGTTCATGCCTATGGGTAGTGACACCAGGTGGAGTGATATGCACTTCATATCAGCCGAAGAACTTTTACAAAAGGCCACCAAATTCGCCAAACTTTCTGAATCAAGTATTGCTCCTCCCGCAGATATTAAAAATATGGACCAACAAACATACAGTGGCCCTGCTCGCATGTATAATCTATCTGATGGGCAAGGCCGGATTGGTTTTATCACAGCCATGTCTAACCATTTTTGTAACACCTGTAATAGATTACGTGTTACTTCCGATGGTTTTGTGCGTACTTGTCTTTTTGCCGACAAAGAATATGCTCTACGGGGAATATTACGCAATCATCACCTAAGCAACGAGCGCAAAGAAGAATTAATCCGCGATATTATCAAAAAAGCTATGCGGACTAAGCCTCTTGGCGAAGTCTTATTAAAAGCTAAGCAAGCCATAGCCGTTGCAAAAAAGAATATGGTTTCCATTGGGGGTTAGGTATGATAGCGTATATTGAAGGCAGATTAGCTCAGCAATGGAGTAATTCTTGCGTAGTGATGACCGATGGTGGCATAGGTTATGCTGTTGCTTTACCCAACCATACCCTTAGTCATCTACCAGAGCGTGGTGGTGCTGTGGCCTTCCATACTAGTTTTCAAGTACGTGAAGATGCCCAAGAGCTTTATGGTTTTGAAACTTGGGATGAACGCCAAACTTTTGAAATCCTAATTAGCATATCAAAGGTTGGAGCACGCACAGCCCTAGCTATCCTTTCGCTCTATCGTCCAGATGATTTGCGAAGATTAGTTTTAGAAGATGATATGATATCCTTAACCCGTGTTTCTGGCATAGGCAAAAAAACTGCTCAACATATTTTTTTAGAATTAAAATATAAACTTAAAGTGGAAGATTTGCCTCCGGCTCTTGCTGGTGCAACAGCTGCTGGCAATGTATTTCGTGATGTAATTGATGGGCTACATAACCTTGGCTATGCAGAAGAAGAAGCACTACCCGTGGTAAAAAATATTTTGCAGCAAGAACCAGATTTAGATGTGTCTGCTGCCTTGCGAGCTTCTCTTAAAGCCCTCGCCACCTTGCGCTAGATCACACTAACCGTTGGTATTGGTGATAAAATGTCTCATTCTAATTCAGAATTGCCAGAAATAATGTCCGAATTTTCAGGAGTGGAAGAATCTGTACGCCCAAGAAATCTGGACGACTTTATTGGCCAAGAAGAATTACGTGCCAATTTGCGCATCTACCTTGGAGCTGCCAAGGAACGCGGCAAAGCCCTTGACCACACTCTTTTTTGTGGTAACCCCGGCCTAGGTAAAACTACCCTAGCCCAAATCATGGCAGCTGAACTGGGGGTAAATATTGTTTGTACATCCGGACCTGTACTTGAGCGAAGCGGAGATCTTGCGGCTATTTTAACCAATTTATCAAGACATGACATATTGTTTGTGGACGAAATACACCGCATGCCCATTGCTGTTGAAGAGGTGCTCTACCCTGCTCTTGAAGATTTTAAGCTTGACCTTGTCATAGGTCAAGGCCCAGCTGCACGTACCGTAAAGATAGATCTCGAACCATTTACTCTGGTTGGCGCTACAACGCGCATGGGTATGCTATCCTCTCCTCTACGTGATCGCTTTGGTATTGTGGCGAGGTTAGAGTTTACTCCCCAGAAGAGCTTGCACGAATAGTGACGCGCACAGCTAAAATATTGGGTGTTAGTATTGATACTAAGGGAGCTTCAGAAATTGGTAGACGTGCGCGCGGCACACCGCGTATTGCCAATAGGCTTTTAAGACGTGTACGTGATTTTGCCCTCATGCATGATGAGCCAACTATTACTGAAAATCAAGCCGCTAATGCTATGGAGCGCATGGACGTTGATGAACATGGCCTTGACCAAATGGATAGAAAGCTTCTTGAGGTGCTAATTAAAACCTATGATGGTGGACCAGTTGGCATCAAAACTCTTGCTGTGGCCTGCTCTGAAGAAGTGCGGACCATTGAAGATATTTATGAACCATATCTTATTCAATGCGGATTTTTAAAAAGAACCTCACGAGGACGTATGGCCACCACTAAAGCCTACACTCACCTAAACCTACTTTTAAGATAATAACTATATATTGAAGGATTTTTTATGCCAGCTGTTAAACCAAGAGTTGTACTTTTAAGCCATACTCCAAAACCATTGGAACTAATTTATTCCGCTTGCAGACAATGCTATTCACCTGGATTTGTGGGTAACACTTGGGATGATAGTGACTATGCAAGCCCTAAAAAGCAGGCAGATTTAGTACAAAAAATTATGGACTCTGGCCATACCAGCACCATTGAGCATGTTAGCTTTAGCTTTGCTATTGAGGGCATATCAAGAGCACTTTCACATCAATTGGTTCGCCATCGCATAGCCTCTTATTCTCAACAAAGTCAACGCTATGTTGATGGTTCACAATGTAATTATATTATACCCCCAGCCATCGCAAAAAATCCTGCCGCCTTAAAGCGCTTTGAAGAGTTTATGCAAGAAGTTGGTGCTGCTTACAAAGATATACATGCTCTTTTAACAGAGCAAGGACGCGGAGCAAAAGCCAATGAAGACGCACGATTTGTTCTACCCCAAGCGGCAGAAACCCGCATAGTTATGAGTATGAATTGCAGAAGCCTGCTAAATTTCTTTGCTCATCGTTGCTGCAACCGTGCCCAATGGGAAATACGCGATGTAGCCAATCAAATGCTTAAGCTTTGCCGTGAAGTACTACCTCAAGTATTTAGTCAAGCTGGTGCTCCTTGTGAACGCACTAAACTCTGCCCTGAGGGCAAATTTTGTTGTGGTAAATATCCCACACCTTAAATTTCATTAGCTTTATATTGCAAGCTCACCTTTTAAGCTATTGCCCAAACTAGCATAGCCCGTTTTGTCATATTATCTGCATAAAATATTTAGTCTATACCATGAAACAAATTAAGATTGGTTGACTAAATTTACTTTCGCTTTATATAATTCTCGAAGATATCATTTCATTACTATGGTTTAATAAAGCCATGCTACTTTATCTTATAACTAGTTGGCCCTTAAGAATATAGCAAGACTTTAATATATAATGATTTTTGATGTGA
>CAYJLD010000054.1:0-14699 GCA_964371195.1 uncultured Desulfovibrionaceae bacterium
AACTTCTCCATTTTTTATTAGAATAAAGTGCCAAAAGACACCTTTGCTATCACACTTCCTATGGTAATATTAAGTTTTTTTCATTAAAAATATAATAAGCACTTCTATTGAAGTAAAAAACTCCGCCTGATTGTAAAACGGATAAAATTTAAAAAACTTTAGGATCAGAGTATTATCCTAGTGATTTTTTGAGAAAATCCCTGCAAGCTAAATTATTACTACACGGCTAATGTTTATTCGTCAATTTGTCTACCAGAATATATATTATGAGAAGTGTAAAACATGATTGACATTTGCAGATTTTTATCAAAAAAGTACATTTTATAACTGTATATCAACTTTTTAACATATGATAAAATAATTAAGCTGTAATGCTTTTTTGAAGCCAATAGTTTAATGTTTTATAAAGCCTTCTTTTGCCAAAAAGAATTGGCGAAATGATCTCCACTGCTTTCATCCAAACAAAGCAAAACTTTGTTGTGGGGAATGTCGTTGTGGCTTGGATAGGCAACATGCCAAATATAAAAAAAATGAAATAAAGCAGCGGACGCCAAGCTAGTATACAACAACGCTTTTAATGCAATTTTTTCTTTCAAGATTTAATACAAAACCATCATTGAACGCATTGTTATCTTTGCAACTAAGTATTGACTAGCCTTAACAATACATGAGATTATGTCAAAGTTACATACAATTTCTTAACATATAAGTAAGTCAAATTTCAGGAGTATATTATGGCCAATATGAAGCGCAATTTTGTGAAGATAATTTCTGAAATATGTCATCAAGAAGGTATTGACTTTGAGTTACTTGCGCATGGCTGGATTTTTCGATTACATAAAAATGGCTTTAACAAATATATTATTGGTTATCAATTTGATTTAAACTCCGCTGCTATGCATAGCATATGTTGTGACAAAAGTGCCGCCAGTGAAATCATGCATTCTTTTGGGATTTCCCATATAGAGCATGAATTTTTTATGCACCCTGAGGAGCAGCATTACATTAATCAAAGTGGAATGTGGGGGCGTTTGATTACCATGTTGCACCATCATAAGGTCTTAGTGTGTAAACCTAATGATGGAACTGGCGGAAAATTAATTTTTAAAGTTTCTAATGAAGCACAATTAGAAGAAGCAAGCTATAATATTTTTAACAAATCACACTCAATGGCTGTTGCACCTTTTTATGAGATTAGCAATGAGTATCGAATCATAGTTTTGGATGGAGAAATACAATTAGTTTATACAAAAATCCGTCCACATGTTGTTGGAGATGGTGTTACAAACATAGCTGAACTCATTACAAAGCAACTCTCAACTAATGCTTCTTGTTCTAGCAATAATTTTATATTGCAAAGTGAAGATTTATCTAAAATTTTGCATCATGAGGAATGTTTTTATTTAAACTGGAAGCATAATTTAGGCCTAGGAGCCAAAGCCATTATTGTTGACGATGAGAGTATTTTATTAAAATTAAAGACAATTACTAATAAAATAACCGATAAAATGAATATACGCTTTGCATCCATAGATATTGTTGAATGCGCGCATGAACTTAAAGTGCTTGAAATAAATAGTGCAGTTATGATGGATTTTTTTTCAGACCAAAGCCCTGAATATTATAATATTGCAAAAGAAATATATAAGAAAGCGCTACTCACAATGTTTACTCATGCTTAATATATTTAATGTATAATATTAAAATTTGTTTGAAATCCACCTTAAAATTTTCACTTAGCTTTAAAGCTACAAAAAAGCCCCCTTACGGGGGCTAAAAAGGCTGATAAATTCAGCATGACCAAAAATCAGGAAGAAGGTAAGCTTTGCTTGTCCATCAAGTCACTGATTTTTGCAAAAGAATTTATTAAATCCTATAGAGGCTGTAAAATAAATACACCTTTATCGTCAACTTTATATGTACGATAGAATTCACCTACGCGGTCACCCTTATCATTAAAGCCAATATCACCGGTCAAGCCAGGTAAGCCCTTAATGGTTGGTAAATACATCATCATATCTTTAGATGTCTTTTTGCCAGCTTCAAGAGATTTTTGAATGGCTTTGAAAGCGTCACCTGCAAGTACAGCATATACTGAAATGGGCACAGTGTTATACTTAGCTTTGTAGTCATTTAAGAAGTTAGTAGCTTCCTTAGAATCTAGGTCTTGAGGTAAGGGTGGGCTAATAAAGAAAAATCCTTCAGCAGCCTTAGTACCAGAAATTTTTACTAGATCTAGATGGTTAGCAGCGTCACCGCCCATAAGAGGCACATCAAAGCCCATATCGGCTTTTTGGCGAAGTAACAAGCCAGCTTCTGGATAGTAGCCAGTAAAGAATATCACGTCTGGCTTAGCTGATCTTAGCTTGGTCAAAATAGCATTATAATCACGCTCACCTGGGCTTAGAGCATCATAAAAAACAATTTTTGTGCCTTCCTTATCTAAGATAGCCTTGGTTTCTTCAGCAAGGCCTTTTGCATAGGAGGAGTTATCATGTAAAAGAGCAACGGCTTTGTAACCGCCCTTTTTAATGGCACCAGCAGCTGAGATACCTTGAGCATCGTCACGCGGGCAAGTACGGAAAAAGTTTTTATACCCTTTTTCTGTTAGGCGAACAGAGGTTGAGCCAGTGGCAATTTGTACAAGCTCAGCTTCATTAAGAATGTTTTGTGTAGCTTCAGTAACAGCAGAACCATAAGTTCCAATAATGGCAACTACACCAGCAGAAGCTAGTTTTTGAGCGGCAAGAGCGGCAGAGCGTGGGTCACCAGCGTCATCTTCAACCACAAGCTTAATGGTATCTCCATTGATACCGCCTTTTTTGTTGACTTCGTCAACCAACATACTAACCACATTTTTCATATCTTGACCTTCTGAGGCCCACTTACCAGTAAGAGGACACATCAAGCCAATTTTAATTTCTGCGGCCAATGCCACAGTGCTACACAGCACAGACAAGGCCAACACACCAATAAGAGCGGAAAACTTTTTCATCATTCCTCCAATGCAAATAAATTAAATGATTTTAAAACCAAGCTTATAAATAGCATAAAACAACATAAAAAAAAAGCCCAAAAGAGGCTTTAGGGCTTTAATTTTTTGTTAGAAGCAACAACTTATATGTAATTACTTAATTTTATAATTTATATTTATCTAGCTATTTTTTAGCGACCTTTTTCTTAGCTCTTGGGGCTGTTAAGCAGCCTGAACGTGCTGCAATTAGCTCTGCAATGATTGCAATACCTATTTCTGCAGGATGCACAGCACCAATAGGTACGCCAATGGGGCAACAAATGCATGCGAGCTCAGCTGCAGGCATACCTTCTTTGCGCAAAATAGCAAAAAGTTTTTCTTGCTTTTGTTCATCACCATGCACACCAATATAGCGTGCCTTACTATGTAAAATATAACGCAAAACTTCTAAGTCTAAATCAAAACTATGTGTTGCAATTACAATGTAGTGACGCGGTCCAATGTCATATCTTTTTTCAAGATCAGCATAGTTTGAGCAATGTATAGTTTGGCGGGCAGCAGGAAAACGCTCTGGTTTTGCATATTCTATACGATTATCAACCACATCAACTGTAAATCCAGCATAACTGCCAAGGCGAGAAATTTCTTGTGCAATTTCACCAGCTCCCACCAGCAAAACAACATGTTTTTCTAGCTCTTGCTCGGGTAAAAATTCACCACCACCAAGGGCTAATGGATGCTCATCATCCCAAAAATTATCATCAACTTCATTATCTTTTGCATCCATGCTTAGTGTTTTTAGCTCTGACATGTTGATATTTCCTGCTGATACAATTTAATGTTAAATTATGCCCCAGACATTTCCGAAGGATCTGGTGTCCAATCTGGTGCTAGGTTTTCAAAGGAAGTATAGCGAGATGTGAAGAGTAATTCAGCTGTACCCACAGGTCCATTACGTTGTTTACCAATAATAATTTCTGCTACACCTTGAGCTGGCCTATCAGCTGGTTTTACATGCTTATATACATCTTCACGATAAACAAACATAATAACGTCAGCATCTTGCTCAATGGCTCCAGATTCACGCAAGTCTGAGAGCATGGGGCGTTTGTCGCTTCGTTCTTCTACCTTACGATTAAGCTGTGAAAGGGCAACCACAGGGATTTGCATTTCTTTTGCTAAGGCTTTAAGCGAGCGAGATATTTCAGAAATTTCAAGTTCTCTTGAGTCAATACGTCTGCTTGTACGCATAAGTTGCAAGTAGTCAACTATGACCATGCCCACACCATGTTCTGCCTTTAAGCGACGTGTTCTTGCTCTTAATTCCATGGTATTGAGGGCTGGTGTATCATCTATAAAAATAGGAGCTCTTGAAATCACATCGCAAGCCACATGTAATTTTGACCAATCCTTATCAGTTAAAAGATAGGGGCGGCGCAGAAGCGAAGCGTCAACCTTGGCATAAACCGCTAGCATACGTTGCATTAACTGTTCTTTAGGCATTTCTAAGGAATATACAGCTACAGGTGTATTTTGATTTATGGCAGCATTTAAAGCCATGCACATGGCAAAAGCTGTCTTACCCATGGATGGTCTAGCAGCAACAATAATCAAATCTGAAGGCTGTAATCCAGCTGTCATATTATCAAGATTAGAAAAACCTGTTGTAACACCAGTAATACTCTCTCTACTTTCTGAAAGGCTTTCTAACTTTTTAATTACATTATCTATTAATTCTTGTGTACCAATAAAATCCTTACCCATGGTACGTTCAGAAATAGAAAAAACCGCCTGCTCAGATTCATCTAATAGGCTTGTAATATCCTTAGAGCTATCATAGCAATTGCCTATAATGCCAGAGCAAGTGTCAATAAGTCCACGTTGCAAAGATTTATCGCGCACAATATTAGCATAATGCTCGGCATTGGCCCCACTTACAACAACTTGGGAAAGCTCTCCAAGGTAAACAGCACCACCAATTTCTTCAAGCTTTTGATGATCTTTTAAATATTCGGCTGTTGTTACAAGGTCAATTGGTCGCTTAAGATGATAGAGACTTAAAAATGCACTAAAAAGAATTTTGTGCGTAGGCATATAAAAATCATCTTCACGCAAAATATCCACAATAATATGCATAAGGTCTGGACGCAAAATAATACCGCCAAGCACGGCTTGTTCTGCTTCAACACTATGTGGGGGAACACGTTTTAATAAGGCATCTTGAGCGCGCTCCTCGGCATTTTTGCGCGGAGCATAGGCAGGACTGTTAGCACTAGAATTACCGCCCAAAGCATTAGAGCCTTGGGCGGTAGATTGATTATTATTCGGCTGGTTGCTCGACATCTTGGGCTTCTTCCTGTGCACTGTCTTCTTCAGCAGCTTCTTCTACAGCAGGACTAACCACAACGTCATCTTCTTCGTAATGGCGCTCTTCACTAACAACTTTCACAAGTACGTTGGCCATAACATCAGCAAAAAGACGCACACGAACTGTATGCTCTCCAAGAGTACGAATAGGTGCATCAAGTAAAATACGACGGCGGTCAATATCAACACCTAATTCAGAGAAAGTATCTCCAATAAGGCTTGAGGTTACTGAACCATAGAGTTTATCATTTTCACCAACACGCATTTTAATAATAACATCAAGAGCTTCAAGTTTAGCGCAAACACTTTGAGCATCGGTGCGCAAGGTGTCCATTTTAGCTTCTAATTTTTTACGCTCAAGTTCAAATACTTTTAAGTTAGCAGGGCTTGCAACCATGGCCATACCTTGAGGTAATAAGTAATTACGCCCATAGCCAGCCTTTACAGTAACAACATCGCCAACCTTACCCAAATTTTCTACATCAGCACGGAGAATGATTTTCATATTAGCATCCTCCCTATATCATGCTTTTTTTCTTCACGGTACTATCGTGAGTAGCGGTGTAAATTAATAGAGCCATTTGACGCGCACGTTTAATTTCGCGAGTGAGTAAACGTTGATGTTGAGCGCATGTACCGGTAATGCGGCGAGCAATAATTTTGCCACGCTCAGTAATAAAATCACGCAACACATCAACTCTCTTATAGTTTAATGGTAGCTCTTTATCCGCACAAAAACGGCAAAACTTACGACGAGGTGCAAATTTTTTCTTAAAAGCCATCTATGCAACCTCCTCAGCCACGTTATCGGCCAATTTTACGGTAACAAACTTATAAATACCATCTGTAATACGAATATTACGCTCAAGCTCTGCAATGGCAGTAGGTGGAGCTAAATACTCAAGACGTACATAATAACCACGCATGTGTTTTTGCACAGGATATGCAAGATCGCGCATCCCCCATACATCAACAATTACTTCCTTACCACCTTCGCGCTCTATTATACCGCTAAAGGTTGCAATAATCCCCTCACGGTTTTCTGCAGCAAGCTCAGGAGATAGCAGAAGTAAAGTTTCAAATTTTCTCATTGTCTCACTCCTTGTGGACGTATTGGGCTTATGCCCAGTTGGCCCGTACACCATGCACGAGCAAGGAACCAAGGCTTATACATGCGACACACATTACTGTCAATATATATTTGAGACATAAAAATACCTACGTTATTGATTTGCCTAATTTTAGCCTGCAAAGTTTGCTGTAATTTTTTTCATAGTATCAAACATGCTTCTTTATACCCTAAAAATACCCTTTTAACATCATTAGTATGCTGAAATATCACCAAATATATCTTAACGAAAAAAATCACAATATCATTACAGTATATTGTTGACAATCTACAAAATACAAGTACAATGGAGTTAATACAGTTGAAATATAATAATCAATGTTGGAGCCATATGAATCCCATCAAAAATTCACTTGATTTACAGTCTGTTGGAGATGTCAAAGCCCGCAAGGTACTTTTAAGCATTGCCAATGAAACACTAAGTACTCTAAATAGTGAATACTTAATACCTACGCTCATGCATCTTGAAGAAGATATTTTACACGTAGGTGAACGTAGTTGGGACTTAAGCCAATACAGCCGTATTTTTGTACTTGGGGCTGGTAAGGCTGGCAATCACATGGCCGTTGCAGTTGAAAAAATACTAGGCAAGCGCATTACTAAAGGCATTGTAATTGTTAAACAACTAGAAGAACACCAACAGTTAGAATACATAGACTTACTACTTGGTGGTCACCCCTACCCCAACGAATCTGGTTATCAAGCCACATTAAAAATATTAGATTTAATTGATGATTGCGGACCAAGTGACTTTATTCTTACAGTCTTTAGCGGGGGAAGTTCCGCTTTAATGAATTGCCCTGCTCAAGGTATTAGTATTGAAGATGAAAGCATTTTAACCAAGCAATTATTAACTGCTGGGGCTGGCGTTTTAGAAGTCAACATTGTACGTAGACACCTATCTGCTGTAAATGGTGGACGTCTTGCCCAAAAAATTTCTGCTACTGGTGCTGAACTTGTTAACCTTGTACTCTCAGACCGTGTTGGAGACACAAGTATTGGTACACCGCGTGTTCCGGTAAGCTATACTGGCACCCAAATTGGGCTTGATCCCTCAACCTTCGAACAGGCTTGGGAGATTTTGCAACGATATAAACTTACAGAAATTGCTCCAGCTTCTGTTATTGCGCATATAAAAAATGGTCCCAATCTTGAAGAAACACCCAAAATTTCCCTACCTGGCGTGAGCACCTTCGTTATTCAAGGCCTTGAAGATTCCTGCACTGCTGCAGTCAAAGCGGCTGGCACTGTTGAAATTCCTGCTCACGTTCTAACTGCATCTCTAGAAGGTGACTCACGCCAAGCAGGGATATTCCTAGGCTCTTTAGCAAGAGAAATTCGTACTAACAATAGGCCATTTACTACACCATGTCTTTTAATTGCTGCTGGCGAAACTACAGTGCGTATAACAAGCTCTGCTGGTGCAGGTGGACCAGCCCAAGAGTTAGGCATAGCCTTTGCTCAACAAATAGCTGGGCTATCTGGTATAGCCTTTGCCGCCATTGAGACAGAGGGAACCGATGGCCCCACTGAGCTTGCTGGAGCACTTACTGATGGTACAACCATTGAGCGCGCAAATAAACTTGGCTTTGACCCTTGGACGGCTTTAGATGAGCATAATGCACGCGCCTTTCTAGTAGCCATTAATGATCATTTATTTACTGGAAATACAGGTACAAATCTTTGTGATTTGAACCTTATTTATATTGAATAATCATTTATTAATTCAATTTTTTGAATGTTTAAGGCTTAAAAATTATGCCACAAGCTTTGTAACGGCGCAAAGTTTTTAGAAGGCATACTTGCCGCAAGCCATGAGGGCGATAAGATGCAAAATTGGCGCATTAAAGACATTAAAGCACGAGAGGTCCTTAACAATAAAGGTTGTCCTGTCTTGGAAGTTGATGTCATTAGCGAAGATGGGCGTGTGGGGCGTGCCTCCGCGTCTTTTGGAGTTTCTGCTGGTATACATGAAGTTGTTATTGTGCGTGATGGCGGGAAGAGATACGGCGGAATGGGTGTTTTATGCGCTATCAAATCCGTAATTGAGCAAATTTTGCCTGCTCTAAAAGGTATGGACTGCCGTGAGCAGCGCCTTATTGATGAAACCCTCATCGCTCTTGATGGTACTGCTGACAAGTCAAAACTTGGTGGCAATACTATTTGTAGTGTATCCTTAGCTGTAGCCAAGCTTGGTGCTCAGCACAATAATATGCCTATATATCAACACCTAGGTGGCACTCTTTGTAATACTCTACCCATGCCATTGCTTAACTTAATCAATGGTGGACCATATTCAGCTGGGCCTGCTGATTTTCAAGAATTTCACGTAGTGCCAGCCAAGGCTGAAAACTTTGCTGAGGCCATGCGTATTGGGGTTGAAGTATTAATGCAGCTTCCCGAAGTAATTAAAAAACGTTTTGGAAAATCAGCATATCAACCAGGTCACCTTGGAGGTATTGCTGCTCCTACCAGTGATCCCAAAGAAATTTTAGATACATTGCTAGCTGGCATTGATGCCGCTGGTTATACTGGCGAGTGCCTTTTAAGTCTTGATTGTGCAACTTCACATCTTTACGATCATGATAATGATACTTACAATATGTCTTTTGGCAAATTGCGCACATCTGAAATGGTTGACTATTTTGAACAATTAGTTAAAGACTATCCCATATTTATGCTTGAAGATCCACTACATGAAGATGATTTTTCAGGATTTGCAAACCTAAACAAAAAGATTGATACATTAATTTGTGGAGATGATTTACTTGTTACCAACACCAAACGTTTACAAATAGGGGTAGAAGCTGGCTCTGCTGGGGCTATGATTTTCAAGCCAAACATGGTTGGTAGTGTTACCGAAGCATTAGACGCAGCTCGCTTTGCCACGGCAAACGGTATGGAAGTTATACCTTCACTTAGGGCTGCAACTTCTCCTGGTGATCCCACGGCTGAACTTGGTGTGGCAGTAGGCGCACGCTTAATGAAGGTAGGTGCTCCACAAACTGGTGAACGTACCAGACAACAAAATAATCTTATCCGTATTGCAGAAAATTTTGGAAAAACAGCGAATATGATTACTGAACAAGAAATACGTAAATGGGTTATTTGCAATAAATAGTGTCAACAATGTATCACATTGTACAAATAAATAGTTGATAGTAGATACAATTAAGGCTGATTGTAAAAGTATAAATTCTTATAGTTTGAACTTTGTACTTTGCTTACTCACTGACTAATTAACAAAAATGGTATTGGAGGAAAAAATGCAAACAAGAAGACTTTTTAACCGCTTACTGGCCATGCTTGTGGCATGTTTTATTTTTAGTTCTGGTGCTAATGCCTTTGCTGCACAATATGAACTCAAAATTGCCCACTCTAACCCTGAAAAACAATATTCTCACCTTCATGCACCCTTAGTTGTATTTAAAAATGAGGTTGAGCGCCGCACTGGAGGAAATGTTAAAGTAACTATCTTCCCAAATGGTGTGCTTGGTACTCAAAAAGCCATGATGGAGCAACTTCAACGTGGTATCATTCAAGCTGTGTCTATTTCAGAAGGTGGCATTGCTCCTTTTTATCCTAACATTGGTGTTTTATCCATTCCCTATCTTTTTAGTGAAGTTGATATTGCCCACGAAGTACTTGATGGTCCCTTTGGTCAATTCTTATTAAATGATATGGTTAAGCAAACCGGCATTCGTCCTCTAGCTTGGGGTGAAGATGCAGGATTTCGCCACTTTACTAATAGTGACCGTATAGTTCGCACCCCAGAGGATCTAAAGGGCTTAAAAATTCGTACCATGACTATTCCTGCTCATATTGAAATGGTCAAAGCTCTTGGTGCTAGCCCAACTCCTGTGGCTTGGAGTGAACTATATACTGCATTGCAAACCGCTGTGGCCGATGGTCAAGAAAATCCTATTGCCAATATTCGTTCAGCTCGCCTTGAAGAGGTGCAAAAATTCTTAACTCTAGATGGGCATATTTATAGTATCATAGCTATTTTTATGAATGATAAATGGTTGCAAAGCCTACCAGAAGAATATCGCAAGGCTATCATGCAATCAGGCAAGATGGCAGCTGCCATTACACGCTATATTTCACGTGTTAATGAAAGCATTGATCTTGAATACTTAAAAAGTAAGGGCATGGAAGTATATGCTCCCACTTTTGAGGAAAAAGAGTTGTTCCGTAAAATTACACAACCTGCTGTGGTGGCAAATCTAAAGTCAACCTTAGACCCAGCCCTCATACAGCTCTTGCTTGATGAAACCAAGAAAGCTGAGGAAAAGTTAGGTTATAAGTAATAATATAAAACTTTAATGTGCATTTTCTCAAATAAGATTTTGAAAATATACATTAAATAGTATCTTTCCAAACCCCTAAGTATCCCCCTAAAGGTAACTTGCGTACAGCCTTTGGGGGGATACAATAAAGTTGTCATACTATTTTTTGGAGGGTGATTATGCAAGAGCCCACTTGCAAAGCATTACGACAGTATATTCTCAAAATTTGTAAAATTTTATGTATTGCCTTGATGTTCTGCATGTTAGGCATTGTTTTTTTGCAAATCATTTTAAGGAATTTATCTACAATACCCATACCTTGGGCTGAAGAAAGTTCTATTTTTATGATGATTGCTCTTGGTCTATTCGGTTCTGTTATTGTGCTAATAGAAAAAGAGCATCTTTTTGTTGAATGCATTTTGCAAATATTCCCTCAAAAAATTCAAAATGTCGTACGCATTGCTACATTACTTCTACAAATTGTATTTTTTATAGTAATAATTTATTACTCTATAGGATCCATCAAGCATGCAGCTAATGTGCGCGCCGTTTCACTAGGAATTTCTATGGTAGTACCATTTTTATCCGTACCCATAGCTTTTGCCCTAATTTTATTGGAAAGCATTTTCCAAACCATTGATGCCATGCGCAATATTAATAATAAAATAGGAGAAAAATTATGATTTTAATCTTGGTCAGCATTTTTCTTTTATTATTATTTCTTGGGGTTCCTATTGGAGTTTCCATGGGCATTGCGGCCTGTTCATATTTTGTTCTTTCTGGGCAAGATATGTTCTTAACCATGCTACCCGATTTTATTTTTAATGGCCTTAACTCCTTTGTCCTTATGGCTATTCCTTTCTTTTTACTTGCTGGTGAAATTATGGATAGAGCTACCATATCAAGCCGGCTTGTATCTTTTGCCAATATATTAGTTGGACGATTTCCAGCTGGACTTGCACAAGTAAATATTATGGCAAGCATGATGTTTGCTGGAATTACAGGTGCAGCTCTTGGTGATGTGGCAGCCCTTGGTAAAATTTTCATACCTGCCATGCATAAAGAAGGATACGACAAACCCTTTGCAGCAGCCATAACTGCAGCATCATCACTAATTGGTCCAATTATACCACCAAGCATTGTTATTGTTGTCTATTGCGCAGTAACTGAAATATCTGTTGGTGGAATGTTTGCTGCGGCCAGCGTTCCTGGTGTTCTTATGGGTTTATCACAAATGTCTATTGTTTATTTTTTAGCTAAAAAAAGAAACTACCCAAAGCATGAAGTAAAAATTACCCCGCGCGAATTTACGCGTAGCATGAAGGACGCATCCCTTGCCCTGCTCATGCCCTTTATCATTCTTGGGGGCATTATGAGTGGACTTACAACACCCACTGAAGCAGCAGCTTTTGCTGTGGTATACGCTTTGTTTATTAGCTTTTTTATTTATAGAAGCCTTAGCTTAAAACAATTACCAAGCATACTATTAGCCGCCACACGTGGTTCTGCCAAATTATTTTTTATACTATGCTTTATTGGAATTATGTCATGGGTATTTGGTTTTGAAAATGTACCAATGGCCTTGCGCGATACCGTGTTAACCCACGTATCTAGCGAAATTTTAATCATAATTTGCATGAATATATTTTTGCTCTTTGTAGGCATGTGGATGACAGAAGGTCCAGCAATACTACTTTTTGCCCCCATAATGGCCCCACTAGCCATGTCTATGGGATTTCACCCCTTTACATGGGGCGTAATTATGATTATGCTACTCGTTATGGGTTTAATAACACCACCAGTAAGTCTTGTGTTATTTGCCACAGCAGACATAGCAAAATTGCCTATGGAAACAGTATTTAAAGCTATCTTACCCTTGTTCATAAGCAATCTTGTAGTAATTGTATTACTAAATATTTTTCCAGAGCTCACTTTGTTTTTGCCAAGACTGTTTGGCTTCTTATGATTTTTACAATTTTCAAATTATATGGATTTATAAAATGCAAGACGCTATCTTTATAAAAGAAAAAAAAATGACCCTTAGGGATAAAGCTGCCGAACAATTACGCTCTGTCATCTTATCTGGCAAGCTTGCTCCAGGTACGCGCCTTATCGAACAAGATTTATCCAATGAAATGGGCATTAGCCGTTTACCCATTCGTGAAGCCATATTTCATTTAGAACATGAAGGACTCATAACCATTGAGCCGTACAAAGGAGCCTTTGTTAGCCACTTAACGTCTAAAGAAATTGATGAACTATACTCCATCAGAGTATTACTTGAAGTTCATGCCCTAAGCTTGTTCATGAAGATATCTTCCGATGACGATATAGCTATTTTAGAAAACATTGTAAGTCAAATGCACGTTGAACATGCTGAAAATGGTAAATCCATTGCTTTTTATGACTTTGAATTTCATAAAGCTCTATGTAAATTGTGTCAACATTCCACACTATATAAACTATGGTCCAGCTTAGTAACTCGTATACATGCCTACATGAACATAGAAATGCAAAATCATGCAGCCACAACTTTGCGCGAAAATCATGCAAAACTATTAGAGCTCATTAAAGCTGGTGATATTGTAGCCGCAAGCATCGAACTTACATGTCACTTACACCGTGGTCATGATGCCCTAAAAAAAGCACACAGAAAAAACTCAGCTTAGCCTAATTCCATGAATAATTGGTCTTATCATAACCCCGTGCATCTACACGCAGCGCCTGGTTGCAGCAAAAAGTTACAATATTACCTTGATGATAATATACAAAACTGTCTTTTTGTAACCACCAAAGGCATGCTCAAGCGCGGACAAGCTCAAGAAATATTATCTAATCTAACCACTAATTGTCATATATATACTGTTAGCCCAAATCCTGAATTAGATACCTTAGATGCAGACCTAAACTCCCTACGTCAAAGCGGTCCATTTAATGGCGTCATTGCTATAGGCGGCGGGTCTGTAATGGATGCAGCCAAAGCCCTAGCTTGTGGACTTGCCCCCAAAGCCCCCACAAAACCACTACACTCTTGGCTACGCCAAAACAAAAAGTTTAACGTCAAAGCATTACCCCTTTATTGCTTACCAACCACCGCAGGCACAGGGTCTGAAGTTACATCATTTGCCACTATATGGGACAGCGCCAATCAACAAAAACTCTCCCTCAAAAATAACAATTGCTATGCAAAACTTGCCCTGCTTGATTATGAATTAACCCTTACCCTACCTTGGCAAGAAACACTTATCGGAGCCCTAGATGCTATTTCACACTCACTTGAAACTCTCTGGAATAAAACCGCCACACCTTGTAGCGTATCATTTGCCCTCGGAGCCCTTGAACTAATTTGCAAACACCTCCCCCTAGTGGAAAAAAATTCACAAAATGCCGAAAGCCGTAAAGCTTTACAAGATGCTTCAGCCTTAGCAGGCTTTGCCATTAGCCAAAGCCATTCATCCATCGCCCACGCCATCTCATACCCACTAACACTACATTTTAATATGCCACATGGCTTTGCTTGCTCAGTACTTTTACCCGCCATTACAGACTTTGTTACTCAAAAAAATGCATGGCACAGCATGGTTAAAAAAGAACACTATACTATGGTCCAAGCCCTCTTTGAACAATACTCCATGTCTGAAATTTTCGCTCAATATACTACTACAAACCACGCCCTTATGCATATTGACGAAATGTTTAACCCCACAAGAGCCAACACCTTCGCTACTGACATTTGTAAGAATAATGTCATAGATTTTTTTAATAAATTTCTGAAATAATCTGATTGAAAGTTTAAATCTTTACAAATTTTCTGGAAGCTTTTTGAGAGTTTGCTGGAGTTTGATGGGGTTTGATGGAGTTTGCTGGGAGTTGCTGGGAGTTGCTGGGAGTTGGGGGGGGGGGGGGGGGGGGGGGGGGGGGGGGGGGGGCGGGGGCGGGC
>CAYJLD010000054.1:14709-16723 GCA_964371195.1 uncultured Desulfovibrionaceae bacterium
TTGCTGGGGGCAACTTTTGTAAACGCAAAAACGTCCCCCCATTACCCCCTCAAAACGCGTTAATTTATAAAATTTCTATGTTTTCTCGCAAGCAAGAACATAAACCCCAACGCAGCACATGGAGCCGCAAGGCCATGCAGAAAAATAAGCACCTTTCCAAAATAATCAAAATAACAAATTTTAAATTATAAAGAAAATGCGTTTTTCAGCATTGGCTATATTAGGTTAAAAACTTAGCATATAACATTATATCTAAACTAGGTTTATATTAATATTGATACAAAAATGCCGGACTTTGTTGAGTTTCTATACCAAGTAAATGCAATATGGCCGGAGCCAAAGCATTACCGCCAAGCGCTTTCCAAAACTCATCATCGTCAGGCCTTTCATATAAAGGAGTTTCAGGACTCACCTTTGTGCTATTATACAATATAGCTAAAGCCGCATCTTGACCTCCAAGCTCGTCCACAAGACCCATCTCCTTAGCAGCCCGTCCAGTAAAAATACGCCCATCAGCCATGCCCTGCACTTTCTCCACCGGCATCTTACGCCCCTCAGCTACCAAAAGCACAAATTGTTCATGCATATCTGTTAGCACTGCCTCAAGATAAGCACGCTCTTCCTCAGTCATAGGTCGCATAAATGTACCAGCATCTTTAAATTCGCCAGTCTTAAGAGTTAGCTGCCCTATGCCAATCTTCTCCATAATGTTTTGTAATTGTGGAATATCCATCCGTACACCAATAGAACCGGTAACAGTGCTCGGATTAGCCACAATATGCTGGGCTGCCATTGCTATCATAAGGCCACCAGAAGCTGCCGTTGAACCCATAGATGCAACAATAGGCTTTTGCTTGCCAAGCTCTGTAAGAGCCGCAAATATCTCCTGCGATGCTGCAGCACCACCCCCAGGTGAGTCAATACGCAATAACACACCAAGTACAGAGTCATCCTTAGAAATTTCATCTATCCACTCAAGCGTGGGTTTAGTGTCCATAATCATACCCTCAACACGCACCACGGCAATGCGATCACCTGCCACCAAGGAACTTGCATCATCAGGTAACAAGCTTGAAATAACAATGAATAATACTAGTACAATACCACCCCAAAAAATAATAGGGTGCCGTTTATGAAAGGGTTTTGGAGTAAGAGCTACAACTAATTGCTCCAAAAGTTTTTCTGATAAAGGCGGAGTTGTTTCTTCAGGCTTTTTTGTGGATATCGCTTCAAATGAGAAATCTTCTTTATTATCTTCCATAAATTACTCTCATATTAATGGTTTACTTAATGTATTCATATGCACTCAAAAATAAATGTAAGCATTATTACCTTAGCACGCAAGGGCAAGTATAATAAAAAAGACCTCAACATAATTTACGATGCCGAGGTCTTTTCAATGTTTATAATATGTTATTTATGCTTATTCTTCTGTTTTTTCTTCTTGACCTTCAGCCTCGGCCATCTTTTGTTGTAAGATGTCGCCTAGGCTTTGACCAGATTCAGCTGGACCAGCACGGAATTCTTTTGGTTTTTTACGCTCTTCTTCATCTTTAATTTGCTTAATAGATAAACCAAGACGACGCTCTTCTGCACTCACATGAATGACCTTAGCCTCTATTTCTTGGCCTTCTTTATAAATTTCTGAAGGGCTTTTAATCTTCTTGCTTGAAAGCTCAGACACGTGAACAAGTCCTTCAATGCCTTCTTCCACTTCTACAAAAAGACCAAAATCTGTAATGTTAGTTACAATACCCTTAACCGTGCAACCTACAGGATAAGTAGTTGGCACATGACCCCATGGATCTTCAACCAATTGCTTAATGCCAAGTGTAAACTTTTCACTTTCTTGGTCAACGGTTAAAACCTTGGCTTGTACTACATCACCACTCTTAAACATTTCATTGGGGTGACGAATTTTCTTAGTCCAAGAAATATCAGAAACATGAATAAGACCGTCAATACCATCTTCAATACCAATAAACATACCAAATTCAGTGATATTTTTAATGGT
>CAYJLD010000055.1:0-15974 GCA_964371195.1 uncultured Desulfovibrionaceae bacterium
GATTCATTTAACGCAAAAACTTCTTGACTTCGGGGGCGGGTCTATACAAGCGTCGGCTAATTATGTGCATACCTGTTTAAATTTATAGCATTAAATAAAAATATTATGAATTAATAGCTGATATACACATCTCATGAAATTTTTGTATTAAAATACAGATAGATATATTAATGCATGACTTTTCTCTAGAATATCTTTACAGAATTTTTAAAATGCTTACAATATGGTCAATTCATATAACTTTAGAATATGAAATTGTTAATGAGAAAGTCAATTTATATATAAAACATAAACCATATTGCAGGATAACATGAAAATTAAAGCTATTATTACAGGATTATTAATTTTTCTCATTCTTGGTGCTGTGGGCTATGGTGGGTATTTATTCTTTAGCGACATGGAAGGGCCAAGTATTAGCATTAGTCCTGACACAGGTCGTGTTGCACCTAACACACTAATTACACTTAACTTAAATGATGTTGCTGGGGTACGCTCTGTGGTAGTTGCTGTTAAAGCAAATAATAAGCGTACAGAGGTTTTTAGTAAAACATTTTCCCCATATAAACAAGAAGATAGTATTAGTTTTGACTTACAAAATAGCCCAATTAAGGAAGGTGCTTTTGAACTAGAAATCAAAGCACTTGACGCTTCACTTGCAAGCTTTGGCCTTGGAAATAGTAGAACCATAACCTTGCCTATGCGCCTTGATACTGAACCGCCCAAATTATCTATAAGCACTCTCCCCCCCAATGTACGCCGCGGGGGCAGTGCTGTCATTCGATACACTATTAATGAAGATGTGCAAACAAGCGGTGTATTGGTTAATAATAAGTTTTTCCCTGGGTTTAAGCAAGAAAATGGCAGCTATATATGTTACTTTGCCTTTCCACATTTTCTAACCACCAAAGAATTTTTGCCTCAAATTACAGCCAAAGATTTTGCAGGTAACACCACCACAAATAAATTGAGGGTGCATGCCATCCCACGTAAATTTAATGAAGATACCATTAAAATCACAGATAGTTTTTTAGAAAAAGTTAGTCAACGTCTATATGATTTAGCCCCTAATGCCAGCAATCCTTATGAGCGTTTTTTAATTATTAATAAAGACATTCGCCATGCTAATGCAGCCTTCTTAGATCATCTATCCAAAGAAACTGCGCCTATAACTCTTTGGGAAGGTTTGTTTATGCGCTTACCGCGCGCGGCATCAAGAGCTGGGTTTGCGGATCATCGCACCTATGTATATAATGGTGAAGTAATAGACCAACAATGGCACCTAGGTTTTGATTTAGCCTCGGTAAAAAGAGCTCCTATTCCTGCTGCCAATAATGGTAAGGTGGTCTTTGCAGGAGATTTAGGTATTTATGGCAACCTTGTAGTCATAGATCATGGGCTTGGCTTAATGTCTCTTTATTCCCACTTAACAGAAATACAAGTAAATATTGGTGATATGTTAAAAAAAGGAGACACTTTAGGCACTACAGGTGAAACGGGTATGGCCTTTGGTGATCATTTACACTTTGGTATTTTAGTGGGTGGAGTGGAAGTTACTCCCTTGGAGTGGCTTGATCCAAAATGGATTAGAGACAATATTACAGGTAGGCTCAATGCCAAGTAATAATTACCAAATAACAGCATTTATAAGCCTAGGTTCTAACATGGGGCAAAGTAAGGACCTGCTAAGTAAGTGTATAGAATTAATCAATAATGAACCAGGATTAAAAATAACTGATGCATCAAAAATATATATAACTGAGCCTCAAGAACTCAAAAATCAGCCTTGGTTTATTAATCAAGTTGTGCGTTTAAGATGCACAGAAAAATGGCAAGCTAAAAGCCTTTTAACTTTTTTGCACGAAATTGAAAAACAACTTGGGCGAAAGCGTGATGAGCAACACATGTTACGTTATGGTCCACGTTGTATTGACTTGGATTTATTGCTTTTTGGTGCTGTGTCATGCTCTGAGCCAACATGTACAATACCACATCCACGCATGACAAAAAGAGCTTTTGTACTCATACCCTTGCGTGATGTGTGCAGACAAGATATACTGCCTTTCGAACTTGAGCATTGCTTAAGTATGCTTAATTTTAAGGTTGAAGATAATAAAATTTATCAAACAAATTAGTAAGACCAAGTAGGAGATTAAAAATGGTAAAATGGATTGTGCTAGCTGTAGCTTGTTATGTTTTATATAGACTTTTTGCCAATGATATTAAGAAAAAAATGGCTAAAAAGGATGATCCGGTTGAGATGGAAAACAAGGTTGCCTCCGGTGAAATGGTTAAAGATCCAGAATGCGGTGCCTATATTGATGTAGATAGCTCCATAACCGTGAAGGATGGTGAGGTTATTCATCGTTTTTGTAGTTATGACTGTAGAGATGCATTTTTGAAAAAACTTGAAAATGGTGGACGTGTACTTACAAACAAAGTAACCAGCGAAGAAAAACAATAATCTAAAAAAAGCTATTAAAAGTTAAAAAATAATGAGACTTGCGCTCTTATAAAACATGTAGATACAATGCATTCATTTAATCCAACATTTATGGTGGAGCAATGGCTTGATCATTTATTAGCTGAGCGCGGTCTATCTGCACATACAGCCGCATCCTACGGGCATGATTTAAAAAACTTCTTGGCGTATTTAAATGAATGTGAGGTAAATGACTTTAATCAAGAGTTGGGAGAGCAAGAGTTATTTTTATATCTTGCATGGTTACGTGGGCGTGGTCATGCTGGGCGCACATTATCACGGCATTTATCAAGTTTACGTAGTTTTTTTAATTATGCCATGGAGCAAGGCCTTTTGGAAAAAAACCCTGCCAAGCTCTTGGAAAGCCCTAAACTACCGTCATTATTACCGGATTTTTTAACCATAGAAGAAGTACAAAACTTGCTTGGAAAGCCCAACTTACAAGACAGGTTGGGGCAAAGGGATCGTTGCATTCTTGAATTATTATACGCATCTGGACTACGTGTAACTGAACTTTGTGAACTTCGCCCCATGGATATCGACAAAGACCGTCGCTTGCTTAGAGTTTTTGGTAAGGGTTCCAAAGAGCGCATTGTACCAATTCATAAACAAGCTATGCAATTACTTAGCTCTTATCTACAAGAATGGCGCAAACTGTTTTCACCTCAAGATGATTTTTTATTTTTAAATCGTTCTGGACGTGGATTAACAAGACAGTATATTTGGAAGATGGTCAAAAAATACGCTCTAGAAGCTGGTATAACACGTTCTATCTCACCTCATACTTTTCGACATTCCTTTGCCACTCACCTTTTAGAAGGTGGTGCAGATTTACGCACAGTACAAATTTTACTTGGTCATAGTGATATTGCGGCCACTGAAATTTACACTCATGTTCAAAGCCGCCGCCTTTTAGAAGCACATAAACGTTTTCACCCACGTAGCAAAAGAAGTTAAAATGCAAAATTTTACCAAACTACCAACTTCTGCAAATAATACACTGATTACTTGCCATAGCAATGCTGATTTTGACGCCTTTGCTTCTATAATTGCAGCCCAAATTTTGTATCCTGGCTCGGTCTTACTTTTTCCTGGTAGTCATGAAAAAAGCCTGATGAATTTTTATAATGAGACTGCAAGGTTCATGTATAACTTTAAAAATCACGATCAAATTGATTGGGATAATATAAAGCGTCTTATTGTCGTAGACACTAGACATAACTCAAGAATTCCACATGTAAAGCAATTACTTACGCGCGATGACTTGGAAATACATATCTGGGACCATCATCCCAATTCTAGTGATGATATTAAAGCAAATCATGTAAACATTGAAGTTATAGGTTCAACTACAGCTTTAATGGTGCATAGTATTCGTGAGAAGAATTTAAACGTATCTTGCCAAGATGCCACTATTCTTGGTCTTGGTATCTACGCCGATACTGGCTCTTTTACCTATGCTTCAACCACAGCTAAGGATTATTTAGCAGCTGCATGGCTTTTAGAAAAAGGTATGGATGTAACAGCCATATCGGACCTTGCAGCCCATGAGCTTACCAGTGCTCACGTGCAGGCCCTAAATGCCTTACTAGAATCTGCTACATCATACACTGTTGGTGAAGCGGTGGTTGTTATAGCTGAAGCATCATTAGACCACTACCTTGGTGATTTTGCACTTTTAGCTAGTAAACTCATGGAGATGGAACGATTTTCCATACTTTTTGCCATTGGGCGCATGAGTGATAATATTGCGGTAGTGGCACGAAGTAGTAGTGATGCCATAAACGTAGGTGAAGTTTGTGAGGCTCTTGGTGGTGGTGGCCATGGTTATGCGGCCTCAGCAACTGTTCGTAACATGACCATACAGCAAATACGGGACATAATATTTCAAAAGCTTTACAATCAAGTGCAGACCCAAAAGTGTGCACGCGACTATATGACCTCACCTGTGATTGGTATTGAAGATGATAAATCTATGCAAGATGCCCACATGCTTTTACAACTATTTGGCCTCAAAGCCATACCCATCTATAAAAAGGGCACTCATGAGTGTATTGGCATTTTAGATGCTCAAACAGCTAGCCGTGCTGTTCAACATAATTTGAATGAACTAGACACATATATGTTTAGTAATGCGTTAACATTGCCTCCTGAGGCTAGCCTTTCTGACATTATAAATATTATAATAGGGGCCCGCCAACCTCTCATACCCATTGTAGAAAATCAAGAAGTAGTGGGAGTTATCTCACGAACGGACCTAGTGCATATTTTTGCTGAAAAACCAGAAGATGTCCCCATACGCTTGCGTGAAGAGCGTAAAGAACGATCCTTAGTAAAAACCATGCGTGACCGACTTCCAGCCGATGACATTGAGCTACTTAAAACCATAGGGCAACTTGGACAAAAGCTTAATATGTCAACCTATGCTGTTGGTGGTTTTGTTCGTGACCTATTATTGGATCGCCCTAATTTTGACATAGATATTGTGGTGGAAGGTAATCATAATGGTATTTTCTTTGCCAAGGAATTAGCTAAGCTTTTAAATGGTCGAGTACGCGAACATCAAAAGTTTTTGACCGCTGTGATTATATTTAAAGATAAATCAAACAATCATAGACAAATAGATGTTGCTACAGCCCGATTAGAGTATTACGAATACCCTGCTGCAATGCCAACAGTGGAACTATCATCTCTAAAGTTAGATTTGTTTAGACGTGATTTTACCATTAACTCCCTAGCCATACGGCTAAACAATGATGTTTTTGGACAATTAGTTGATTTTTTTGGTGGTCAGCGAGATATTAATGAGCGTCGTATCCGCGTGCTGCATACTTTAAGTTTTGTTGAAGATCCCTCTCGTATTTTGCGTGCAGTGCGCTTTGAGCAACGTTACAATTTTAAGCTAGGTGCAGGTCTTGAAAAGTTAATAAAAAATGCCCTTAACATTAAATTAATGGATAAGCTTTCTGGAGCACGTATTTACCATGAAACACTTCAAATATTTGATGAACATGATCCAATAGGCATACTAAAGCGTCTTAATAAGCTTGAACTATTATCAGCTATTCATCCTCAGCTAGCATTAAATCCACAAAAAATAGAATTACTTTACCATGTAAAAGATATTTTAGATTGGTATAAGTTATTATATTTTAAGAAAAAACCCCAGCAATGGATGGTATACGTTTTAGCCCTATGCCGTAAACTAAATTATAAAGAATGTATAAATGTGCTTGGTCGTCTTGGCCTATCAAAAATACAGCAACAAGACTTTATTCAAATGCGTGAGCGTGCCCGTAGTTCTAAAAATAACATTGCCAATTGGTATAAGAATAAACATAAAAAAACTAGTGAGCTATGTAAAATATTAGAACCCATGCCCATAGAAATGCTACTTTTTATCATGGCAAGAACAGCCTCAGAAAACATGCGTAAAGCCCTTTCACGTTACATAACAACTTGGCAACATGAAAAGATTTACATAAGCGGTGAAGATTTACTAGAATTAGGCCTAAAGCCTGGCCCAATTTTTTCATTTATTCTGCGTGCCATAAAAACAGCTAAGCTAGATGGTCTATGCACTACCCGTGAGAGTCAGTACGACTTTGCTAAGAAAATGGCTCAAGAGTTTCTAAATAACAAATAAAAATTAGCCACGCTAAAAATTAAGTATTTACTTTAAAAATTTTACTTTGTTTAATCAAATCACAAAGATATATACAATATATAATATTTAAATTAAAAGCATGAATAAAGTTAGCGTAATATTGGCATAAATATCTTTACAGAAAACTCACAACTATCTAAAATATTTTAAGTTACGCCGCATAAAATGAGTCAGAACTAGCTTCTGACTTTCGCGAAGCGACATTTGGAGTGACGTGCCTTATTACAAAAATGCGTGGAAATGCGTTTTTCAGCATTAATTCTTAGATAGAATAATTAACTGCAAAGGCACTATGCATAAATAAAGTAAACATAATCAATGTTATAAAAAAAATCTTCATAAAAATAACCATAAGCAAACCTTTAAGCTATACTGTTAAGCCTTAAGATCTTAAATTTTTCTTATAGAAAAACTTCATTAGTTGTCCCTTGAAAAACATCTTTTTACCAGTATAAATTTACCGCAAACTTGAGTTTTTTACATATATTTTGATCATTTTACTTGTACTAATTGAGCAAAAAATTCTTATATCAAGCCGTTAATTTGTTTTTCAGGGACAACTAAAAATCTATATAAGGCATCATATTGATATGATGAACTTTTAATACAGTGATTACTATTTTTTCATACTACGTTTTGATGCCTTTAGAGGATTAACTTTCTTAACATTTTCTGCTGCAACATTTACTATTAAATGTTTATTGGACTCAAATAACTCATCATAATTTAAACCTAAGGCTTTAATTCTTTCCTTCATCAAAGCTCTATTGCTGTTGCGATTAGGGTCAGCTATATTTTTGGTGAAATACTTTTCTTCAGTAAGGTATAAGCCCCTACTATCAATGGCAAGATGAAGGGCAATCTTCTCCTCTTCTATAGGCTGAATAACCATTTCTTGTGATGTACCAAAACGTGATATCATAATATACCTCATAAAAATTATGATTTTAAAGGTTGATAATTTTTTTATTTCTATTGAATTTGAAAATCAATGTCAATAAAAATATTATTTTTGTATTTTAAAAACTTTAAGTATGGCTTGAGCTACTGGTATTAAAACCGTGCATAACAGCTTTGTATTGGAAAAGTTTTAGCAAAACTTGCAGGAATAAGTCATATTTTTTTACCCAATTTAAATTTAAATTAGATGGCAATGAAGCTATTAAAAAATTGACTTTGACTTTCATTATTAAAAAGTATAAGTTTTGTTCCGTTAAAGGAGTAAAATGTGAATCCACTACAAGTTATATCATCATTACAAACACTTATTGAAATCCAACAACCTGTTTTTTTGTGGGGTGCACCTGGTATAGGTAAAAGCCAAATTGTAGCTCAGGTTGCCAAGGATAAAAACTGTAAACTTATAGATATACGCGCCGTATTACTTGACCCTGTCGATTTACGTGGCCTTCCACGTATTAATGACCAAGGCCAAGCGACTTGGTGTCCTCCATCATTTTTGCCAGATGAAAGCTGTACGGATAAAGGCATAGTATTTCTTGATGAATTAAATGCAGCTCCCCCATTGGTGCAGGCAGCGTGTTATCAGCTTGTTTTAGACAGACGTATTGGTGAATATATACTGCCACAAGGGTGGACTGTAATTGCTGCTGGCAATGGTGAAAAAGATAGATCTGTTACCCACAGAATGCCCACTGCCCTTGCCAATAGAATGGTTCATATAAGTATGCAAACTTCGGTTGAAGATTGGCTTTTATGGGCAGAAAAAGCAGATATTGCCCCTGAAATTATGGCATTTTTAAGATTTAGACCAAACTTATTACACGATTTTGATCCTCAGTCAGCGAGCAAAGCCTTTGCATCTCCAAGGTCATGGGAGTTTTTATCTAATATACTAAAATCTTCTGTTCACTTATCAGTGGAGTACGAACTATTTCAGGGTACTGTGGGAATGGCCGCTGCCACAGAATTTATGGGTTTTTTGAAAGTTTGGCGTGATCTACCAACGGTAGACAGTATTATTGCTACCCCAACAAGTATTGCAATTCCTAGTGAACCAGCTACTCTTTATGCTTTGTGTGAGGCATTAGGAGCCAAGGCCAATGTGCAAAACATTGAGAGCATTATTCACTATGCTTTACGGCTACCATCTGAGTTTTCGGTACTTTTATTGCGCACAGCTGTATGTAAGGACGAAAAGATAGTACAAACTGAGCCCTTTATGTATTGGGCTAAACAAAATGCACATGTTTTAATGTAATGAATAATGAATTCACAATCCATGCCAGAACAAGATAAGCTTCCACAAGAAGATGTTGAACAAAAAGCTCATACACGTATGCAAAAAGCACGCGCTGAGCTTTTGTTATCTCACCCTTTTTTTGGATCCTTAGCCTTAAAACTTAAATTAAAACCAGACTTAACTAGCCAAAATTTTTGGACAGATGGCAAAACTCTAGGCTATAATCCTAATTTTATAAGTATTTTGTCTCATGAAAACATTGTAGCTTGCCAAGCCCATGAGATTTTGCATTTAGCCTGTAACCATCACTTAAGGCGTCACGGGCGAGATGAAAAGCTTTGGAATAAAGCTTGTGATTATGCAATCAATAGCCTGCTTGTGGATGCTGGCTTTCATCTACCAGAAACGTATTATAAGCACGATCCAAGCTATGATGACAAGAGTGTTGATGAAATATATGTGTTGCTTGGAAAGATGGCTGATCATGACATTCATGGTGGAGCCAAAAATGCTCGTATTGCTGAAAAAACTGATAAAAAGAAGGATGATACTGCTAGTGGTTCAGGGCAAAGTAATGGCGAACAACAAGGCAAGGAACAAAAATCAAAAGATGCCAAAGCTAAACAAAATAAAGAAGAAGATTTTAATCAACAAGATAAATTTAATGTAGAGGCACAAGGTAATTCTGACAGTCAAAAAAATAAAGATAGTGACGATTTTTTTGGTGAAGTAAAGGACCACCCCTTACTTGCTGATGAAAGTCAAGAAAATAGACAAAAAGCTGAAGATGAAGCTCTTATACAATTGACCCAAGCCATACAAAGTGCAAAGGGTCATGGTAATGTTCCCAAAGGTTTATTAAGACTTTATCACAAAACTATAAATCCAAAGCTTGATTGGCAAAGCCTTCTACAACGCTTTATTGAAACTTGCAATGATGGTGATTATACTTGGACCATGCCCAATCGTCGTTATATATCTCAAGAAATATATCTACCTTCGCGCAAAGAACCACGTATCCCTATTATGGCCCTTGCCATAGATGCCTCAGGCTCCATAGACAAAGATACTTTAGCTATATTTTGTACTGAATTAGAAAGTATTTTAGAAAGTTATGACACAACTCTTTTTATTATGTATCATGATACAGTAGTACAAAAACATGATTTATATACTAAGCAAGATAGACCATTGCGCTTATTTGTACAAGGTGGTGGTGGGACAAGTTATAAGCAAATTCCCTTTTACTTGGAAAAGGAAGGCATAAATCCTGCCTGTCTTCTTTGGTTTACAGATTTTGAATGCACTGATTTTCCAGAAGAACCAAACTATCCTGTACTTTGGGTTACATCCAAAAAAATTAAAGCCCCCCCACCATTTGGCCATTATATTAATTTACAACAATAATAAGGAGTGTGGATTATGAAAATTCAATGGAAAATTACTAAAAAACTTGGAAATCTTAGACCAACCTTGTCATATTCATTTGTTGTAGAAAAATTTGAAAAGGCTTTGGCTTTACCGCCCATAGTTATAGAATCAACCATCCCAGAGCCATTAGATGCATGGCAAGAGCATTGTTATCCTAATGAATTAGAAAGAGCTCATGATGCTAAATTTAATGGATTTTACTCTTTACAATTGGTATCCCACAAAGGCAGTATGTGGGCACAAAACATTCGCTTACCATGGAGAGAGGATAATTCATACCCTGAGGTTGAAGAGTCATTTCAATTACTACGTTCTGCTTTTGAGAAAGAACTTGCAAATGCTAATGCTAGTGCAGCTATGGATGAAGATGCTTTTTTACAACTATCAGATATTGCAACACAAAATATTGCACCATCAGTTCTAGCCGAAAAGTTCCTAAACTTTGCCAAGCGTGAAAAAAGTTTTATGTAAGAAAGTCAAACTGAAGCTGTGGGATTTATCACATCCCAGCTAAAGCAATGAAAAGGTACTGTATTAGGCGTTGGCTAGCATGCGTAGAGCTTGCATGCTTTGAGCTAAGTTTTGCTCATCACTAACAGATTGGCATAAAAAAGTATTAATATGTGGCATCTTTACAATAGCTGCATCAATGTCTGGATTAGAGCCTTGGGCATAGGCCCCAATATTAATCATATCCTCGACCTTGGCATAAGTGCTCATATGTCTAGTGATAGTCTGACCAGCTTGCACATCTTCTCTTGAACAAATATCACTACGCAAACGGCTAATGGAACGCAGTACATCAATGGCCGGAAAATGTCCTTGATCGGCTAAATCACGAGTTAGCACAATATGTCCATCTAAAATAGAGCGTACAGCATCAGCTATGGGTTCATTAAAGTCATCACCATCAACTAATACAGTATAAATTCCGGTAATTGTTCCACGGTCAGAACGCCCTGCTCGCTCTAAAAGTTTTGGTAGTTGGGCAAAAACAGTGGGAGTATAACCCTTGGTTGTAGGCGGCTCACCAATAGCAAGACCAACTTCACGCGCAGCCATGGCAAAGCGCGTCACTGAGTCCATCATTAATAATACGTCCTTACCCTGATCGCGGAAGTATTCAGCAACTGCTGTTGCAGCATAAGCTGCTCGCATACGAACTAAGGGAGATTGGTCTGACGTGGCAATAATTAATACAGATCTAGCCATACCCTCAGGGCCAAGATCGCGCTCCATAAATTCTAAAACCTCACGCCCACGTTCACCAATAAGCCCAATTACATTTACATCAGCCTTAGTATAGCGTGCCATCATGCCCATAAGTGTGGACTTACCAACACCAGAGCCAGCCATAATTCCAACTCTTTGTCCCTTACCAAGGGTTAGCAATGAGTTAATGGAGCGTACACCCACATCTAAAATATCAGTAATTCTAGGTCGCTTTAACGGGCTTGGAGGGTCGGCATAAATAGGGGCTAAAGCTTGCCCCCAAGAGTCATGCGCTTGCTTAAGCCATGCAGGTACATGTGGCTTTTGCTCTTCAAGTTTTTGTGTAAAACTGTCTTTATTTTCTTCATTAAAGTCTGTGGAGTTAGAAAAAATTTCTGCACTTATAAGCGGACCACCATCCAAAGGCATACCAAAGGCATCAAGAGTGCGTCCAAGGATATGCGGCCCTACAGGAAAAAACGGTGGCAGACTGCTATTACGAATAAGACTACCAGGACGAATACCGCGCATATCTCCATAGGGCATAAAGAGCAAATTTCCATCCTTAAAGCCTACAACCTCAGCTGCAACCCCCTGCTCTTCACCTTCAGGAATCATATGACACACAGCCCCCAAGGGAGCCCGCAAACCACTACCCTCTGCCACAAGACCTACAACTTTATTTACTTTGCCAAAAATATGTAATGGGCTAGCATTTTCTAAAAGCTGAATGCAAGCATTGGGGTCAAGCTTCATATGCTATCCTTTTGCTCACCTAAGTCCAGTTCATCTAATATCTCATCGTCTAAGTTATTTAGTTCGGTTTTAAGCTCAGTATCGACGGGTAAAGGTAAAAGTTCTTCCTCAAGTTCTTCACGACTAGGCTCAAGTTTTACTGTATCATTAAAAAGCTCTTGCTCAGCCATATCCAATGTTTGAGGTATTTCTTCCTCTAATAATTCATCTTCTGAAGTAGTTGTTAATGTTTGCTCATTGGTATCTGGCATCTGGTTAATTAATTCGTCTTGAAGTTGTTCGGGTTCAACCGGAACAGGTTTAACCGCTGCAGGCTGCACTTCTTGCCCAAAATCCACTTGTACAGGTTTAGTTACTGCTGGCGCAGGTTGCAAATTTTGCTCAGCAGTATCAGAAATATCTTGCTCAGCGCTAATAGCAACCTCATCTTCTAATATATTTTCATTTGATACTACGTCATCAACTTCTATATTATCAGACTGTGCATCTTGTTCAAGTGGTACTTGAGCTATGGGCTCTACAGGTACCATATGTGCAATATTTTCCATCTCAAGCTGAGATATTTTTTGAGCAAATTCAGCTCCTTTAACATCAATATTACTTTCAGGTAAGGCTAAATGCTCTAATATGTTATCCACCATTTCTCTAAATAACTCTAGGCGGCTATCCACAGTACCACTATTGCTTTCAGCCACAAGTCCACCAAGCTCTAAGCTTGGATCAGAAGTAACAGCCCACTGTCCAAGATCTGGCATTTTTTCCTTAGCCGCAGAAAAAATATCTGACATAACAGGCTCATCATCTGGATGAACGCGCAGTGTAACATGACGCCTGTCGTCTAAGTTTCGTACTGCTTCAATAACAAGTTGTTCTAAAACTTTATGATAACGCTCGTCTAAAGCAAGGCCAGTGCCTTTCTCAACACATACTTTAAGTAATGTCACAAGCTCTAAACGCCAATGGGCAAAAATATTTAAACTTTGCTCTTCAATGGCCTTTAAAACACCAGCCACCGATGAACCCATGGTATGGCGAAACTTTTCAAGCTCTTCTTGAGCTTGCTCAAGCCCAGCTTGAAAACCATCCTCTTGTGCACTGCTATGTGTATGTTTGGCCCGATCAAGCTCAGCTTGTACACCATGCTTTAACTCTTGAGCTTCATTTCGAATACCCTCAGCGCTAGCTTGTATTGCTTTTGCCTCTTGGCGTATATTAGCAGCATCAGCTTCTGCTTCTTCTATGATTTTTTGACGTTCGGTGTATGCTTCACCAAGAATTGCACGGGCGCGTTCAACAGCTTTTGCACGTACTTTTTCGAGATAGTCTTGCTGAGTACGCTGATTCCATTGCTCTTGGCGCGAAGCCGCTTGCATAGCATCAAGCTTACTTAAGGTGGACTCCCGTGTTGAGTCAAGAAAGATGGTTCCCCACTTGCTATCATTGTCATCAGAAGTCATAATTATTCCTACTAATTAGTATTTTTATAGCAATATATTAAATGAATTTGATTAAAAAATAATATCAATTTTTATTGCTTGCGCTTGACAATATCAGATACTGCAAATCTTTTAAGTGATAGGCTCTTTGCCCCATACCTAGAAAACCACGTTTACTAATAATCTTTACATATATCAAAATTATGTTCAAAAAGAGTGAGATGCAAAAAACAAACCTGACGCAGCAGATTACTCTTTTTCAACATAATTTTTAGACGAATACATCACCGCCACCCCTACTAATAGTAATCTTACCCTCACCTTCAAGTCTACGTACCACACGCACAACATTTTGCTGGGCAGCTTCTACGTCAGAAAGCTTAGTTGGGCCCATAAAGTCAAGTTCTTCACGAATCATGGCTGAGGCGCGCTCAGACATATTACCAAAGAATTTTTCTTTAAGTTCATCATTGGCACCACGCATGGCCATGGTAAGATCTTCATTGGAAATTTCTTTTAGTATTTCACGAACACTCTTATCATCTAAGGAGCGGCAATCATCAAATACGAACATGAGGTTGCGTATATCTTCGGCCATTTGTGCAGAATCTTCTTCAATTTCAGAGAGCACTTCTTCTTCGGTGGCACGGTCAACGGCATTGAGAATTTCTGCAACGGATTGTACGCCACCCACTTTTTTGCCTTCCTTACTGCCCATGGCAATAAGTTGACTTTGCAACACTTTATCCACTTCCATAAGCATATCTTCTGGTACTGCTTCAAGCCTAGCTAAGCGCATAAGAACTTCTGGGCGCACACCAGCTGGCAAGTTTACAAGTAAGTTTGCTGCTTGGTCTGAGTGTAGATGACCAAGAATAAGGGCCAAGGTTTGGGGGTGTTCATTGCGAAGTATTTGCGACAGCAACCTTGGACTAACTTGCTCAAGCTCACGAAATGGCGCAGGCCCAGCATTTAAATTTAATGAGTCCATAATATATTTGGCTGTTTCTGGATCAACATTTTTGGTAAGCAAGCGTTTAAGTATGTCTGAACCGCCAGAAATCATATCCACACCTTCCACGAGAGCATCGTGAAATTCGCGCATGACTTCTTCAACAATTTCTTTAGGCACAGGGTCAAGGTCTACAATGGTTTTTGATATAGTAGCAATTTCTTGACGGTCCATGCGCTTAAACACATCAGAAGTAAACTTATCGCCCATAGCAAGTAAAAGCACTGCTATTTTTTGTTGGCCGTTTAACTCCATTTTTCCTCCCCTTTTAGCCTACTCTAAAATGCATAGTCAATTTTTTGGCAATGTATAGACACATTATATACTAAACATTTCTATCTGTCATTAAGCAGCTTGTTGAAAAAATACCTTATTTGCTTCAACCATAAAAAAGTCAAAATGCTTATATGATTAATATCGGGTGCATATTGACTTTTTTGGGTTTCATATCTTTTGTATTTTTAAAACATCCTGTCGAGTTTGAATTTTTACTTATGCTAATTTTTATTCATCCAGCCTTTTAGGATACTTACAGCTTGTTCCCAATGTCTATCAGTAAGCTGTAAGAGGCGTAATCTTAATTCTTCCGTCCTGCGAGAACTGTCTTTTTGCGCTTTGCGCATAGCCTTAAGACGTGCTATTGCTTGTTCATCGCCATTTTTAGCAGCAGCAGTTAGGGCATTAAGCTCGGACCGGTTCGCCATCTTTTATCCATCCTCTCACTATGGAAATTACTTGATCCATATGCTGTTCAGATAGGTTAAAGATATGCACTCTAAGGGCTTCAATATCTTTGAAGAGCATAAGATCATCGTCTTCATCAACTAAATCGTCACTGGCACCTTCTTCGCGCGCAGCTGCTTCCAAGGACTCATAAAGAGCAAGTTGTTCTTCGGCAGAAGGTAAACCTTCAAGACCTTCAATAACTTCACCAGCTTCAACCTTTGGACGAATAAGTGCAAGCACAACTGGACGCACTACCAACATTAGGAAGAGGAAAGCAAGCAATGCATTAAGTAATGGCTTACCAAGACGATCTGCATAATCAACTATAATATCAGCCATATTTGGGTCTGCAGGTGGTGTTGAGTCAGTAAATGGTACTGAACTTACTTCCAATGCATCACCACGTGCCTTATCAAGACCCACAGCATTGGCAACTAAAAGTTGTACGCGCTCAATTTCCTCTGCACTACGTGGCATAAATGTCCATGCACCGTCAACCTTTTCATACGTGCCATCCACAATAACTGCAACAGTTAATCGCTTCACATCGCCAACATTAGAGATAATATTTTGTTCTTCTTTATTAATTTCATAGTTTGTGGTGCGTGTTTCTCTGTTACCAGTTTGAGTTGATACAGAACCAGTTATACCATCACCACGAAAGTTTACATCTGGAGAACCGGCTTCAAGGTTAGCCTGACCTTGTTGAGTTTCCTCACTACGTTGTTCGGAACGCACAGCAGACTGTTCAGGGTCATAAATTTCACGACGAATGGTTTTTTGACTAAAATCCATATCCACGTTGACCTTAGAAACAACCTTACCAGGACCAAAAACAGGAGTTAGCATAGCATCAATGCGGCGCTCAAGATCTCTCTGCACACGTAGTTTATGTTCCATTTGAGTAGAAGACATACCAGTTAAAGAGTCTTCTTCTGGGCGATATAATACTTTACCACTATTATCAGTAATAGCAAGATGTGCTTTATCAAGACCTTCAACAGACATTAACATCATATTAACCATAGCACTAATTTCTTTACTATCTGGTT
>CAYJLD010000056.1:0-15548 GCA_964371195.1 uncultured Desulfovibrionaceae bacterium
ATTTTGCTTAACCACTGCTCAAGAACCTTATCTTGCATAATATCTCCTCAATTCGTAAAACAAAAAAATGCTGAAAAACATTTTCATGTTCCTCAGCATTGTCAAACTACATCATCAATACGCAAGCAAAGACTTAACCTGCAAATTATACTCTAGCCTTTTAGCAAGCCTATAATTTTTTAAATCACTCACCGCGTAAATGCTCATCCTCTTCTTGTCTGCTTTTGCAAGCAATGCAAAGACGCGTTACAGGACGCGCGTTTAACCTTGGCACGCCAATATCATCACCACACTCCTCGCAAACTCCATACGTTCCATCATCCATGCGCTGCAATGCAGCCTGAATTTTACGAATAAGCCTACGCTCTCTATCTCTAATACGTAAGGTGAAAGCGCGATCAGACTCAGCAGTTGCACGGTCAGCCGGATCAGCGAAAACTTCATTACTATCTGTCAACTCTTCTAAAGTTGAATCACCCTTCATGTGGGCATCCTCAAGCATCTTTTGCAAAAGCTCGCGGAAATATTCTATATCTTTCTGTTCCATATGTCCTCCATGCTAAGCATGAAAATTATATTTAATCGAAGCATATTAAACTACTTTTATAGTTTTGTAAAGAAATTCTGCAAGAATGACAAATGATATAAAAAAAACTTATACTAAGCTATAATCCCTTAAGTTCGTCTTTTACTTCATCCCAAGTAGGCTCACTCCAAGCTTGCTTAGTTTCTCTGCTGGGCATAACTTCAAATTCATGTGTTTTATCACCTTGGCTTGCAATAACTATAACACTAGCACAACTTTGCACAGCCCTAGGCGCAAATGAAGCTACAAAGCTTGCTCCATCTGCCATAATTTCCATATTCCAAGGTTGAACTTGCCGACCAATAGCCAGTGGGCCTGGAAAATCTTTCAATTTGAAAATAATATCCGACGGTTCACGCAACACTTCTAATTCAGCATTACTTTTAGCATCACGTCCAATGCATAGCCAATACATACCATCATCTCCATAGGACCAATATTGCCGTCCCGTATGAGCTAAAGCAAAGTCTTTATCATCAGGATTACCTAAATATATAAGAGCTTTTGCATAGCGCGAAGCATTTTCTTGCTCAGTTAAACGACAGCCCCCAGCCGGAGTTGGTATGGGGTCAATACCATAATATTTAGCAAGCTTAAGTTGCTCCTTGCGCCCACGCCCAGATATGCCTTTAAGTCTACCTCTATCTACTAAACCAGAAAGTTCTGCGCGGCTAGGTTGCATTAACAAGGCTGATAAAGGCCGCAACAGCATATCTTCAAGACCACTTTGACGCCGAATTACATTTAAGGTATCTCGACGTTGTGACATGGGGCGCTGCCCTAAAACCTCACCGGAAACAACGCAGGTGACATTATATCTATGTATAAACTCGTGTACTTTTTGCATCATTAAAATTTTACAGTCCACACAAGGGTTAAGCCACTTACCAAAACCATGATTAGGACGCGATACAAGCATTTGCGAAAACTCAGCCCCTATATCAACACCTTGCACATCCACTCCATACAACTTACGCCATTTTTCAAGCTCTTGCTCCTTGCCAAAAAATGGTGTCATAAAGTGTAAACATTTTACATTAAGACCTTGTTCTTCAATAATTTTAACAGCTAAAATACTATCAAGACCACCAGAAAAAAGTGCTATGGCATCATATTGCTTATTCATAAAATGTTCATAAATGGCCTTTTAACTTTGAGCAAGCTTTTTGTTCATGGCTAAATTTTTAGATTTTTATATTTGCTTTTATGCACTTGGGGAAGGGATAGGATGGCTTAAAACACCCCGTGGGACGAAGTATTTTTTAAGCGTGCAGGGCCCGTAAGGCCGCGCTGAAAAATTTATATGGTTCCATGATAATTAAAATAACAAACACATTGAAGCCGTACTACAGGCCCACATATACATCTTACCATAATATGTATATGTGGTATTAGGATTAAAAAAGGGAAAAAAGGATAAACTAAACAATAGTCTTATTTAAAAGCTCATTCAATTTAGCTTTAGCTACACTAGGCTCAAGGCCTTGCTTTCTTGCAATAGCATCTAAGTTTTCCACCGCATCACAAGGGCGTATATATAGTGGTTCTATGTCTTTATCATGATAGTTTGCCTGGGTAGCAAGTTCCCACAAGGCCGTATATGATGGGGATTTAAGATGTAAGCAAGTGATGTTACTTTGATAATTCAAGGATTGCAGAAGTATTTCTTTATTGCGTTCAAGTCCGCTACCAATTATCACCGATTTGGCAGGGGCTTTCTTAAATTCTTCAACTGCATGGTCCAAAAGGCTTAACTGGGCTGGTGCTATAGCTATAGGTATGCCCTGCTCACTAACACTAAAAGCTTGAGCATGCACCATGTTACTACGTGCATGTGTTAGAACCCAAATTACACTTGGTTGACTTTGAGATGTATTTTGTAAGGTAAGCACTGCCTCAAAAGCAAGAGCTTGCATAAAGTCTAAATTGGCGTTTTGAGCCTTACTAATGCGCCTTATGGCAGCTACGGTGCCAAGCACTAAGCGAATACCAGTAAAACTGCCTGGGCCATTAACACAAGCCCAGCGTTCTACCTGACAAGTATCATATTTTACAATGTGAAATAAACTATTTAAGGCCAAAGTAAGCACTTCGGCCCCTTTAATTTGACCCCTTGGTGACGTGGACCAACTTTGCGCACAAATAATTTCCGCTTCAGTACCAAGTATTATATCTAATTGCCCCTCAGCGGCATTAAGCACGCAAGTCAACATTATCAGCCAAGGTCCTTAAAAATGCGCATAATGTCATTATAGGTAGCAAATACCATTAAACCAATTAAAAGAAAAAATCCTACTTGACTACTAATTTCTCGCACCCTATTGGGTACTGGACGGCGAAAAATCATCTCAAGAATAAAAAATACTATATGACCACCATCTAGCACTGGGATAGGTAAAAGGTTTAATATGCCAAGATTTATGCTAATAAGTGCAGCAATTGCTAATACGTTGGCAAGACCCTCAGAGGCTTGTTGTCCCACCACTTGAGCAATCATTATGGGACCACCTACTTGGTCCATAGGCACAACACGTTGAAAAAGCTTTACAAAGCCAGTCCAAGTAAGCTCAACCATAGACCATGTGCGCTCAGCTCCGGCAGGGATAGATTCAATGAAACCAATTTCCATATGGGCAGTTTGCCCTGAAGCTTTAACTCCAATTACCCACGCTGTTTTATCCTCACCAAAGATGTTTTTTTGAACAGTTGACTTAGCCTTCAGTTTGAAAGTTTCAACTTTGCCAGCACGATCAATGCTAATACTCATAGGATTACCAGCACTATCATTAATGGCTTTTGCCATCACTACCCAATCATCAACAGTTTTATCATTTACTTTTAGTACAATATCTCCGGGCATAAGACCGGCATTAGCTGCTGGGCTATCTTTTTGCACTTCGCCAATAGCTGGTATAAGGTGAGCTTGACCATAACCATAAGCTAAGCCAATACAAAGCACCCAAGCTAGTAATATATTTGCCACTGGTCCTGCTAAAACTACTAGCAAACGTTGCCATGCTGGACGCTCAGAAAAGTACTCATCACGCGAAAATTCATCTGGTACTTCTGAGCCAGCATCTTCGGAAACTAAGGCACAATATCCACCAAGTGGTATGGCTGAGAGACAATATTCAGTCTTACCCACAGTTTTGGATAAAAGTTTTGGTCCAAACCCTAGTGAAAATGTGGTTACTCCCATACCCAAAGCACGTGCCATTAGGTAATGTCCAAGTTCATGAAAGAAAATAAGTCCACCAAGGACTAAAAGAACAGATATTATACTTATAATCACAATTTATTCCTGTACGCGAGCTAAAGAATATACCTTGCTGCGAGCTTTGGCATCCAAATCTAAAATGGCCTTAAGACTTATTTGAGCCTGCGTATGGATGGACCCAGACACTGGTAAATGTAATAAGCTAAAAGACTCACCTAATTGAGCCGTATGACTATTCATAGTTACTTCGACTAATGTTGCAATATCTACAAAGGATATTCGCCCTTCTAAAAAGAGACTAACTGCTGCTTCATTGGCCGCATTTAACACAATACATTGTCCGCCACGCTCTTGCATAGCGCGCATGGCTAAAGACAAACATGGAAAAGAATGTATATCCGGTTTTGCAAACGTCAAGTTACCTATACCTACAAGATCTAATTCTTTAACCCCAACATCTAATATATTAGGCCAGAGCATGCAATTACCCAAGGGCATACGCATATCAGCACAGCCCAAATGAGCCAAAAAAGAATTATCTTCAAATTCCACTAAGGAATGAATGATGGATTGGGGATGTACTACCACATCAAGTTTTTGTGCATCTATACCATAAAGGTGCATGGCTTCAATGAGCTCAAGGCCTTTATTCATCAAACTTGCTGAGTCAATAGTAATTTTAGGTCCCATATTCCAATTGGGATGATCTAGGGCTTGTTTGCTAGTTACACCTTGTAACTCCTTACTGCTGTACCCTAAGAATGGTCCACCAGATGCAGTTAAGGTAATTCGTTTTAAATACTTTCCTTGCCGTTGGCCAATCATCTGAAAAATGGCATTGTGCTCAGAGTCAACAGGTAAAATACTTGCCTGAGTATGCTTACAGATGGTTCGAATTAAATCCCCAGCTAAAACCAATGATTCTTTATTGGCAAGGCAGATTACTTTTCCAGATAAAGCTGCGGCAACGGTACCTTTTAAACCAGCAGCCCCAACTTGAGCCGATAAAACTGTGTTGGCCTCATTAAGACTTGCTAAATTAGCATAACCTTCTGAACCACAAAGTATTTCTGGCCTATAGTCCTTGGGCAATAATTTGTGTAAGACATCTCGTGAAGCTTGATCATATACTGCAAGATAGGCAGGCTTAAAGATATTAGCTTGCTCAGCAAGCAAAGTCACATTACGTCCAGCCGCTAAGGCCTTCACATCAAATTGATTTGGGTAGAGTTGCATAATGCGTAAAGCATTAGTGCCAATAGAACCTGTACTGCCAAGCACAACAACGCTACGCTTGGATACAACCCACTCTTCTGACGGAGCAGGAGATATATAATTTATATCACCAGTTTGCGAAGGCCAAGGGTTATGCATATAAATACCAAGTATTAAAAGAATTTATACCATTGATCCACAACGGCAAAAACAGGAACCGTAAAGAGCACGCTATCAATTCTATCAAGACATCCTCCATGGCCTGGCAAGATATTGCTTGAATCCTTCACATCAACCGCACGCTTTAAAGCCGATTCAAAAAGATCACCCAACTGTGCAAAAGCATTTAAAAGCACCCCAAGTAAAGCAAAAGCCCACCAAGAAGCTACCCCAAACATCAAACCCAATACAACACATGTAATTACACAGCCTGCTAAGGAACCTAAAGAGCCTTCAGAGCTTTTACTAGGGCTTACCCTTGGCCATAGCTTATGCCGACCATAGCGTATACCAACAAAATAAGCCGAAACATCCGATGCAATAACTGCACTTAATACAAACACAAGTTTAAGTGAAGTCAAATATACTGTCGGTAATAATAATAAGGGTATATATGCAAGGCCCACCAAGAAAATACTACCTGGAGCAAAGTCTTCTTCTTCATCAATAACATCAATGCGAAACAAAAAGCTTAGTGCTGTTAGCACAAAACCTGCCCCCAAAAAAACTAGGGCATCATGGGTTCTACCTACCCAGGTCAAACTTAACATACCAAAGCCAAGCAAAATTCCACAAATTCGACTACGAATACGGCCAGTCTTACCCCAAAATAAAGAATAAAACTCCCATAAACTTACTGCACATACCACAAACACCAAAAAAAGTAAAAAAGGTCCGCGAAACCATAAGCCAAGACCTATAATACTTCCAAAAATAAGACTAGTTACAAGGCGTTTACCACAATCTGGAAAGGAAGATAACACTAAATTTGCTCCTGCGTCTTACCAAAGCGACGGTTTCTAGCAGCATAACTTTTTAGTGCTGCATCAAGGTGTTCTGGGCCAAAGTCCGGCCATAGGGTATCACAAAAATAAAATTCACTGTATGCATTTTGAAAAAGAAGATAATTACTTATACGCACTTCGCCACTAGTACGAATAACTAAATCTGGGTCAGGCATATCCTTGGTATATAAAAACTTACGAAATATATCTTCATTAATATCTGCTACAGTTAAGCCTGCTTGAACCACCTTGCGCACAGCACGCAAAATCTCTGCCCGTCCACCATAGTTAAGAGCTAAATTTAATTGCATTTTACATGGCTTATCTACACTTGGAGCAGTGCGCTTAATACCATGCATAAGTGCTGTACGTACAGCTAAGGGCAAGGCATCCATATCCCCTAAAATATTTAAGCTAATTTCTTTTTCAACCATAAGTGGCACTTCTTTACCCAAAAACTCCACCAACAGAGCAAAAAGTGTACTCACTTCTTCCTTGGGACGTTGCCAATTTTCTTGCGAAAAGGTGTACAAGGTCAAATGCTCAATGCCAAGAGTGCGACACTCTGTCACCACCTTACGCACAGCATCTGCACCAGCCCTATGCCCATCGGTTCGCAAAAGACCACGCTTTTGCGCCCAACGCCCATTTCCATCCATTATAATAGCAATATGCTTAGGTAAAGTCATTGGCTGTTCTTTTAATATTATGGTCAATTATCAATTCTAAGATAATAATAGTCACAAGCAATTTAGCCTATAAAAAATTATATATCCATGATTTCTTTTTCTTTGGCTTGACATTTCTTGTCTGCCTCGGCCACATATTTATCCGTAAGCTTTTGCACTTCGTCCATGGATTTTTTCAAATCATCTTCAGAAATACTTTTGTCTTTTTCAAGTTTCTTCAAATTTTCATTGGCATCTCGACGCACATTACGAATCGCCACCTTAGCATCTTCATTATATTTACGTGAAACTTTTACCAATTCCTTACGACGTTCTTCAGTCAAGGCGGGAATATTTATGCGAATAATCTTACCATCATTAATAGGTGTTAAACCAAGATCAGACTTTAAAATGGCCTTTTCCACCAAGGGGAAAGCTCCCTTATCCCAAGGCTGAATGGTAATGCTACGACTATCCGGCACAGCCACTGAAGCTAATTGATTAACAGGAGTTGGCGTCCCATAATAATCAACCTTTATGTCATCAACCAAGGATGTGCTGGCTCGCCCAGTGCGTAATTTGGCAAAATCTTTATCCATATTACCAACGGCCTTTATCATACGGTCCTCAGTATCCAATAAAACGTCGTCCTTTTCCATAGTGCCTCCAAAGAGAATTAACCTTAAAATTATATATTACAAACTATTGTACCAACTTGCTCACCACATACAATGCGCCCTATATCACCGTTAAACATCTTACATACTAGTATGGGTACATTATTTTCTTGCGCAAGGGCAATGGCAGTTGCATCCATAACACCTAGATGCTTTGCCAAGGCTTCATCAAAACTAACCTTATCATATTTAACAGCATCACTATGTATCATAGGGTCTTTATCATATACACCATCAACCTTAGTAGCCTTAATGATGGCGTCGCACTTTAACTCCATACCACGCAATGCAGCCGCAGTATCTGTTGTGAAATAAGGATTACCTGTACCAGCTGCACAAATAACCACTCGTCCATGCTCAAGATGACGCAAAGCTCTACGCCTAATGAATGGTTCACACACTTCTTGCATATTTATGGCCGAAAGAACTCGTGTGGGGAAACCTTGTTTTTCTAGCACATCTTGTACCGCAAGAGCATTTAACACTGTAGCAAGCATACCCATATAGTCAGCTGAGGATCGCTCCATACCCTTGGCAGAAGCAGAAAGTCCACGAAAAATATTGCCCCCACCTATCACTAGGGCTACCTCTAAGCCTAAGGAAACAACATCCCCAATTTCTTGGCAAATTTTAGAAACAGTCTCAGGATCTATACCGTTTTTCTTTTCTCCAGCCAAGGCTTCGCCACTAAGTTTAAGCAATACGCGCTTATAATGTAGTTCGGGCATTTTTCACTTCCTATTTTATTAATCGACACGAAAAAACACTTTTATCGCCATAAAGTAATCTTGCATTCACAAGGCCTAAAAGTACTTTTTACATCTACATAGTTACTTGCATAGTGCGGCGCACTTTATCAAAAAAAACAGTTCTACACAATTATTTTTTATACAAATTTTCTAAATTGCTAAAAAAATGCATATTTTTTCTCTTATTCATCCTTACTAAATTTAAGTACTATTTTAATATGCAACATTAAATAATTAACAAATAATCAAAGTTTAAGAATTTTTTTTTAAGTTGAAATTGCAACAAAACTTAGCTATAGGCAAATAACCCATAGGGGGTATATTTAATCAACACTTTAACCATAATGAGGATATTATGTTTAAAAAAATTGGTTTGTTATTTGCTATTTGTTTACTAAGTGTTTCTTTTGCATCCGTGGCTCTTGCTGAAATTACAATTGTTGCACCTGAAAAGTCTGCCAAAGCTATTGGCCCTTACTCTCACGGAGTTATAGCTAATGACTTTGTATTTGTTTCTGGCCAACTTCCTGTTGATGCAAAAGGTGTTATGGCTGAAGGCATTGAAGCTCAGACCAAACAATGCTTAGAAAATGTTAAAATCGTTCTTGAAGCAGCAGGCTCTAGCTTAGATAAGGTTGTAAAAGTAACTGTATTTATGAAAGACCTTAACGATTTTGGCAAAATGAATGCTGTATACGGCACATTCTTTACCAAAAATTTCCCAGCTCGTGCCACTGTACAAGCTGCCCGTATTCCTAAAGATTCTTTAGTTGAAATCGAAGTTATTGCTGTAAAATAGTTTTTGTTCCCCCCTTTTAAATAAGGGGGGAGTCAAGTTATAATGTATAAAAAATATACACTGTCTTTTTTTTGCACAGCTAAATTAGATTATTGCGTAACACAAACTTAATCAAAACTTCACAAAAAAAACTATTTTTCTAATTTTTCCTTGCATGTATCCTTTATTATAATCAACAAAATATATTTAGGTATGCATTTTGCTTAGGTCTTAAGGCTATACTTATGGTGAGCTATAATATATATGCTTAGGTTAGCAATGAGAAAATATAGTATTTTTTATTGAAACAATATAATACATTATAGTTATTATTTTTAAGGAAATTATACCCTTGCAATATTTCACTTTAATTATACTTAGCTTGTGCATGTTGGCAAGTTGTGCCCCATTTAATCCTTCACCACGTGATGTTCAAGGTGAGTTGCCAGCTACAATGCCAGCTCAATACATGTCAGCGCAAAGCGCTAACAGTCCTATTAAAGAAGCAACCTCACCATGGTGGCATAATTTTAAAAGCAAAGATTTAAATAAAATAATGGACAAAGCCCTTGGCACAAACTTTGATATATTAACAGCATGGGCTAGGTTACGCCAGAGTCAAGCTGCAGCTAACAAAGCCTTAGCTGAGTTTTTTCCACAAGCTGACATAGATGGTAGAGCATCTCAACACCGCACATCCACTCAAGTCGACGAAAGAATACAGTCCACTCAAACCCTATCTGAATCGTTTAACATTAATATTACAGCAAGTTATGAACTTGATTTTTGGGGTCGTGTCCGTTCACAACGCCAAGCCGAACTTTTACGACATGAAGCAACACGTAATGACTTACAAACTGCTGCCATCACAGTAGCTGGCTCTGTTGCTGATACGTGGGTTTCCTTGCTTGGTAATAGAGCTCAATTGGCAGTATTAAATGAGCAAATAACCATTAATGAAGACTTAGTAGCAATACAAATTGATCGTTTTAACAATGGATTAAGTACTAGCCTTGAAGTTTTGCAACAACAAGCTGTACTGGCTGAAACTAAGGCTGAAGTTCCTGTGCTTGAGCAAGAAGCTGCAGTTTTACGTAACCAGTTAGCTATTTTGCAAGGCACTTTACCTGGTGCAGGTTTACGCATTGATGAAAACGCCCCCTTACCCACCTTGGCCCCTATTCCAGATGTTGGCCTACCAATTCAACTCTTGGAAGCAAGGCCAGATATTAATGCGGCCTGGGCAAGGCTTGAGGCTTCAGACTGGGATGTTTCTGTAGCCATTGCTAATCGCTTACCCACCATACGCCTCAACGCAACACAAGTTTTTGATGCTGCAAAAACCACACTACTCTTTGGAAATTGGGTGGCATCACTTGCTGCATCGCTTGCTACATCATTTTTTGATGGTGGTGCACTAATAGCTGAAGAAGCACGCGTACGTGCCGAAACAGATGTAAATGTACAAAATTATGCTAAAACTGTCGCCACAGCCATACAAGAAGTGGATAATGCTTTGGCAGCAGAAAAAGGTGAGAGTGAAAATTTACGTCTACTTGAGGAACAATACAATTTTACAAGTGCTGCTCTTTTAGAAGCGCGCAACAGCTACCTTGGTGGAGTTACAGATTTCTTAAACTTTGTGCTAGAGCTTAAATCTATACAAAATTTGCAAAGAGCCATAGCAAGGCAAAAAACGGTTGTGGTTCAAGCACGAGTTACACTTTATCGTACATTAGGTTCCTTACAATTCCCTTTAAATGAACAATACGTACCTGCTCCCCCCACAGCAAAGAAGAGCAGTATTTCACCAAATAATTGAGATAAACTATGAAATTAGAAACACAAACCCGTGCTCCATTGTATAAAAGGCTTTCCACTCCATTACTAGTCATTGCAATTCTTGCTATAGGGGCCATCATTGCCGGGCTTTTTATTGTTACTAAACCCACTTCTAAACGCATACGTCCTGCTCTAAGTAGTCCCACTGTTATCACCGAATTGGCCAAAAAAGAAGAAGCAAAGCTTATTGTTAGCGCTCTTGGAACAGTGCGCTCTGCGCAAGAAACTATTGTGCGCGCGCGTGTTTCTGGTCAAGTGGAAAAACTTGGAAATAACTTTGAACCTGGTGGAATTATCAAAAAAGATGATTTAATATTGCAACTTGATAATGACGACTATCTCACTGCTTTAGCCTTAAAGCAAAGCTCACTTGCCGAAGCAAAAGCCAATTATGATTTGGAAATGGGTCAACAAGATGTAGCCCGTTCTGAGCTTAAGCAATTAGAAAAGCTAATGCCACAAGCTGCTGAAAAAACAGCCCTCGCCTTGCGTAAACCTCAACTTGCCCAGGCTAAGGCAGCCCTACAAGCGGCAGAAGCAGACGCAGAGCAAGCCAAACTAAACCTTGATAGAACTAAGATTACGGCACCATACAATGCCCTAGTTCTTACACGCAATGTATCACTAGGTAGCCAAGCTTCAAGCTCAGACACTCTTGCCACCATTGCAAGCACTGACGAATACCGTATTGAAGCTGCAATCCCACTTGATAAGTTGCAAGCACTTGGTATTTCAGTTTTTGATGGTGCTAAAGTAAATGTTTATACAGCCACGAACAATATGCGCGAGGGCAACGTGCTGCATAGTATTGCCTCGCTAGATGAAACTACACGCATGGGACGAGTCTTAGTTTCTGTAATGGACCCCTTGGGCTTAAAGAGCAATCTACCACATCTTCTTCTTGGCGATCAGGTACGTGTAGAATTGCAAGCAGGTGTATTGCCAGATGTAGTAACTTTACCGCGCGTAGCCTTGCGTAGCAATGATACAGTGTGGGTGGCAGTGCCAACCAAACCCCAAACAAAGGAGCAAGCTGCTAATTTAGCAAAAGGCCCAAATGCTAAACCGGTAGCTCAATCCACAGATACACAAAAAACACAAACTATAGCATATACTCTTGATATTCGCTCTGTTAAAGTTGCATGGAAGGATCCAGAGTTTGTAGTAATATCTCAAGGCATTGAGCAAGGCGAACGCATTATAATTTCTCCGCTTGGTGCCCCCATACAAAACATGCCCTTACGCATTGCTACACCTCAAAAAGACAAACAAAGTTCTGCTGCTAATAAATCACAGGTAAAAGCCCATGAGTAATCCGCAAAACTCCATCCCTAAAAACTTAACTCGCGGTACCATAGGCTGGATGGCTTCCAATCCAGTGGCGGCAAACTTACTTATGGTTATGCTTTTGATTGGCGGTCTTATTGTTGCCTCACAAGTGCGTCGCGAAGTATTCCCATATTTTGAAATTACCGAAGTTACCGTTTCCGTAACAGTTAGCGGTGCAACCCCTGAAGAAATGGAAAAAAGCGTTGCTCAAGCCATTGAAGAAGCCGTGCAAGGCCTTGATGGTGTTGAAGAAACTACCGCAACCATTGGTACAGGTACAGCATCTATTATGATTGAAGGCACTGACGACGTTGACGGTAATGTGCTTTTGCAAGATGTTAAGGCCGCTGTTGACCGCATAACCACCTTTCCTGTAGAGGCAGAAAGTCCCATCGTATCCTTACGCTCTTCACGCCGCGAAGCTATTGAGCTTATGATTGCTGGTAATGTTGACTTGGCATCACTGCGCTATTGGGCTGAACTTATTAAAGAAGATTTAATTCAAGACCCTGCCATTACCCAAGTTGAACTAGAAAATACGCGCGACCATGAAGTTTGGGTAGAAGTTTCACAAGAGTCACTGCGCCGCTATGGCTTAACCATGGAAGATGTGGCAAATGCCATTGGTACAGGCGCAATACAGCAAGGCGGCGGAAGAGTTAATGCTGCCAGTGGTGATATATTATTACGCCTCAATGAGAGACGTGAATATGCAAGCGACTTCGCAGATATAGCCGTCCGCACCAATGCTGACGGAAGTAGGCTCTTACTTGATGATATAGCAACCATTTCCGATACATTTGACGACACTAGACGTTGGAGCGAATTTAATGGCCAAGATGCACTATCCATTGAAATTTATAGCCTAGGCAATGAAGACCCCACCGAGGTAGCAAAAGCCTCCTTAAAAATCATGGATAAATATAATGCCATCATGCCTGGGGATTTGCGTGTTTATGAACAAAAAAATATGGCTGATGTTTACGAACAACGTAAAGAATTAATGACAGAAAATTCACTCTTGGGTGTAATCCTAGTATTTTTATGTTTAGCTATATTCTTGCGTACTTCCCTTGCCTTTTGGGTTAGCCTTGGCATTCCAGTCTCAATCCTCGGTGCTTTTTGGTTTTTTATGCCCTTTGGCATAAGCCTTAATGTTATCTCCATGTTTGCCTTTATTATTACCCTTGGTATTGTGGTTGACGATGCCATTGTGGTAGGCGAAAATGTGAACGCTTGGCTTGAGCGCGGAGCAACACCACTTGAAGCGGCTATCAAAGGCACAAAAGAAGTGGCAGGGCCAGTAACATTTTCCGTTCTAACCAATATGATTGCCTTTATGCCCATGCTCTTCATACCAGGCACCATGGGCAAAGTATGGATGGTTCTTCCACTTATTGTTATTGCCGTCTTTACCTGCTCGCTCATTGAAAGTGTTTATGTTTTGCCAGCGCACCTTAGCCATCTAAAAAAACGCGACAAAGAAGCTGCTAAAATTTATGACCCAAATGGCTCCCCCTTCACTGCACCTTTCCGAGCTTTTAGTGCATGGCAAAGCCGATTTAGTGAAAATTTTCTTAATTTTGTGCAAGATAAATTTGGCCCCTTTGTTGGAAAGGTCTTAGAAAAACGCTATATAACCGTCGCCATAGGCATTGCTATATTAATGATTACAGCAAGCTATGTTGCATCGGGCCGCCTTGGTTTTGACCTTATGCCACGCGTTGAATCAGATTATGCATTCGCCCAAGCCACCGTACCTTCAGGCATGTCAAGACAAGAACTACATCGCGTTAAAAATCAAATGGTTGATGCAGCTCGAAAAGTAACCGATGCTAATGGTGGAGACAAACTTACAACAGGTATACAAGCAGAAGTACGCGATACAACAATTTATGTTTTTGTGCATTTAGTAGACCCTGACGTTCGCCCCATGAGCACCGAAGAAGTAACCAACCAATGGCGCGAAGCTATTGGAGTTATACATGGTATCGAAAGCCTTGTCTTACAAGCAGATAGAGGTGGACCAGGTAGCGGTAGTGGATTGACTGTACGCCTTTCACATCGTGACACTAGCGTACTCGAAACAGCTGCTGCAGAGCTTGGGGATATTCTCTCAACTTATGGTGGTGTGGGTGACGTTGACCTTGGCACAAGCCGCACCATGCGCCAATTTGACGTGCGCTTAACTCCTCTTGCTGAACAACTCGGCTTTACATCTCAAGAGGTCTCACGTCAATTACGCTATGCATTTGAAGGCGTTACTGCACTTCGCCAACAGCGCGGAAATAGCGAATTAACCGTGCGCGTGCGTCTACCAGAAAAAGATCGTATGAGCGAGTCATCCTTTGAAGAATTAATCTTACGCTCTCCATCAGGTCAAGAAGTACTTTTGCGCGATATTGTGTCCACAGAAGATGGCCAGGCAGACTCAACTATTAGACATACCAATAGCCGACGTACAGCAACTGTTACAGCAAATATTAATCCACCATCTGCAACTGGCGCCATGATGACTGTTATTTCCATGGAAGTAATGCCCCAAATAATGTCAAGCTATGAAGGACTTTCGTGGGAATTTGGCGGGAGACAAAGTGATATGGCAGATAGCACCATGGCCATGATGCTTGGCCTTGTTATGGCACTTTTAGGCATTTACGCCCTACTCGCCATTCCATTCAAAAGCTATTCACAACCACTTATAATTATGTTCTCCATACCATTTGGCATAGTGGGTGCTGTTGCCGGACACTTGATTATGGGTTATAGCTTAAGCGTTATTTCACTATTTGGCATAGTTGCACTGTCTGGCGTTGTGGTAAACGACTCTCTCGTACTTATAGACTTTGCCAATAAAGCCCACCGTAATGGCTTGCCAGCATTTGAAGCTGTGCAACAAGCAGCCATACAAAGGGCAAGACCCATATTATTAACAACGCTTACAACCTTCCTTGGACTAATGCCCATTATTTTTGAAACATCAAGACAGGCCAAATTCTTAATCCCTGTGGCCCTGTCTCTAGGATTTGGCATTCTATTTGCTACCTTCATTTGCTTACTATTAGTACCAGCAATCTACCTTATACTGGACGATGCAAACACATGGATAGCAAGTAAATTTTCAAAAAAACAAGATGAACACGTTAGCACAGAGACATTATCACTAAAGCATTAGACAAACCAAACACCTAACCCCTTAAGCTTTCTCCCTGAGGATTAAAGCTTTATAAGGTGCTAAAACTTTATTATGAGATTTATTTGCTTACTATTAATGAAAATAATTATACAACAACAAACAGCTTACTCATTTGAATTATAGAAAATTTTACAAAAAAACAAGATACATAGAACAAAACTAATAAAAATCTTACTATTTTACTTGACAATAGTACACCATAAGCATATTCTACTCTTCTTGCACAAGCAAGCGTGACGCGGGGTGGAGCAGTTCGGTAGCTCGTCGGGCTCATAACCCGAAGGTCG